>NZ_JBFUFF010000129.1:0-15563 GCF_056403555.1 Rhizobium sp. P2_G2 | reverse complement strand
CCGGTTGGTTCCCTCTTCTCCCCTCGGGGAGAAGATGCCCGCAGGGCAGATGAGGGGGCTTCGCGGGTGAGGTGTCCCCCTCATCCGGCGCTTCGCGCCACCTTCTCCCCGCTGGGGAGAAGAGGGAGGCCGCTGCGGCGCTCCTGCCAAACGCAACGTCGAAGCCAGAAAATATCTCGTCGGCTGGCGCCATTCCTCATAGAATGGCGCTCTGATCCCGTGTGACTGCGTCAGAACACAAACGCATCCCGACCAAGATCATGGACATGCACGCCTTTGATCAGCATCGTCGATCCGTCGTCAGCGGTCATGAGGGCGCCTTTGTCGGTGTCTTCGATATGATGCTTCAGTTGATCGAAGTTGGTGATGTCAGGCAGCGCTCTCAAATCGATCACATCGTGATCCCCGACCTTGAAGTCGGCGATTGCGTCATGGCCACCGCCCGAGGCGAAAACGAAGGTATCGGACCCTTTGCCGCCATGGAACAGGTCGTCGCCAATGCCGCCAACCAGGCGGTCGTGCCCTTTCGTACCATGAATGGTATCGTCGGCGCCGGATTCCTCCGTGACCTTGTTCGCATGAGCCGTCAGCTTGGATGTCTTGCTGCTTCCGAGGTTGAAGACCGTGAAATCCGGCCCTTCGACGGAATTCGGGCTGCCGAAATCAGGCGTTGAAATCTCGTGGGTCCCCTTCGCCGTGCCATCCGTCACCCAGAGCCCCGAATGATTGCTGCCGTCGTAGGCGTGGAAGACGGCGACATCGCCGTAGACGGTGAAATCGGGATTGCTCGTGCCATCGAGCCGCAAACCGCCCTTGATCCCCGCATTGCCGAGGCCGCCCACCTCCACAGTGCCCTTTGCCGTGCCGTCGGTGCTCCAGAGGCCGACATGGCCGTGGGAATCGTAGCCAACGAACAACGCCTTGTGGTTGAGGACGGTGAAATCCGGATAGGCGATGCTGCCGCTCCAGAACAACCCGCCATCCTTGGCCGCATTGGCGCCCGTGATCCCCTTATTGCCGTGGCCACCGATCTCGACCGTGCCCGCCGCCGTGCCGTCGCTGACCCAGAGCGCATCGGTGTGGGCATAGTAGCCGCTGGAATTGAGCGTGTCGTCATAGCCCGCAAACAGGACGAGCTTGCCGAAGGTCGTCAAACCCTCGGGCTGGATGCCCATCGGCAGTTCCGAGGTAAATTGATGGTTGAAACCATCAGGCGATCCCTTGATGTCCTTATTGCCCTGGCCGCCGATCTCATGCGTTCCCTTCGCGGTCCCGTCGGTCACCCAAAGCGAGCCGGGCGTGTCCCGCAGGTCGGCCCCGGCGAACAGAACCTTGTTGCCGTCCACGGCAAAGTCGCGCGGCTGAATATCGCTGCCCGGACTTCCGACCTTGACAGCGCCTTTGATCGGGGCAAGCTCGAATGTCCCCTTCACCGTGCCGTCGGTTTCCCAGAGCCCGACATTGCCGGCCTTGTCGCGGCCGTTGAACAGCACGATATTGCCGAACGCGGTGAAGTGCGGATCGCTCGGCAGCAGGCCGCCCGAATAGGCATTGGCGATCTGCTTGTTGCCCACGCCGCCGATCTCGACCGTCCCCTTCGCGGTCCCGTCGGTCATCCAGAGGCCCGGCACCTCATTGCCCGAGACCCCGGCTTCGCCGCGAAAGAGCAGCTTGTGCCTGTAGGCTGTGAAATAACCCGGGCCGAGCCCGTCCGGATTGGCCTTGTGGATGCCGGTGACCTCGTGCGTCCCCTTCGCGGTCCCATCGGTTTCCCAGAGGCCGAATTTGCCGTTCGCATTCGTGCCCTCGAAGAACAGATGCTTGCCGAGGAGCGTGAGGAATGCCGGGTTGATTCCGCCTTGATTCGCATTCAGACCCGGTGTGATCTCGACGGTTCCGGCCGCTGTGCCATCCGTCTTCCACAATTCCTCATTGAAGTCATCGTCGAGCGCCCCATAGATCACGATCCTTGCCATGCGCTGTTCCTCCCCCGCCTGCCAGGGGCAGGCAATGCCGAACGCAATCTGATCATTTGGACCGCTTGGGCCATGTTCAACCCGTCAGGCGGGCCGAAATACAAGGGGACGTCCTGCCCCCAGAGCGTGTCCTATTTTCGGGAATTAAAATAGCACCGATCCTGCAGTCGAACAAGTTGTCCGCCCCCCTCGATGCCGCCGTGAGTCTCGAGGATCCAGCACCTGCTGCATCGCCGTCCACGACGTTCCCGGCTATGAGATTATCATCCTTCGCATCCTGCCTTCCGCGCAGAGATAGCCGCCGGAATGATCACAACTGACCGACCGCTACCGGCCAGAAATCACCGCCGCAACCCCAGCCACCGGAGCGTGATCAGGACCGCGATCGCCAGCAGCGGCCACTGCACCCACAATCCGCCCGTGAGCACATTGATCGCCGCTAATCCCAGGCCCATGACGAGCAGCGAGGAGGTGCGGCGGTCGAAGCGGCGTTGAGTGCGGGACCATTGAAGCGCGGCGACGATGGCGAAGACGGTGAGCGGCCATTTGGCCCAGAAGTCGTGGGGCTCGGTGAAGAGGTTGACCAGCGTGACGATGATCGCGGCACCGGCCAGGCCGCGATACATGGCCGGGCTGCCTGGCTGGAAGAAGAGTTCTTCGCGTTCGGAAACCGGTGGCCTTGGCGGGCGCTGTGGGACGTCGCGCGAGCGTGCCCAGCCGGCAGCCGGCGCTTCGCCGACGCGGACCGAGTAGCTCGGCACGGCCTCGGTGACGTTCTTCACCTGTAGCGGGCCGAGGAAGTCGAAGGCGACGGTCACCTTGTTGCGGACCTGGTCGTAGACTGTGTTGGAGATGACGATGCCGCCAGGCAGGGCCGAGCCCTGCAGGCGGGCGGCGATGTTGACGCCGTCGCCATAGATGTCGTCGCCGACCTCGATCACGTCGCCGAGATTGATACCGATGCGGAACAGCATCTGCTTTTCGCTCGGCGTGCCGGCATTGTAGCCGGCCAGTTCGTTCTGGGTGTCGATCGCGGCGCGGACGGCCTCGACGACGCTGGGGAATTCGGCGATCAGGCCGTCGCCCCAGGTGTTGATAACCCGGCCGCCATGCGACTGGATCACCGCCGACATCGCGTCGCGATAGCGTTTGAGGGTGACGAGCGTGCCTTCCTCGTCGATGCCCATCAGGCGCGTATAGTCCTGGACGTCGGCGGAGAAGATCGTCGTCAGCTTGCGACGTGTTTCAGGCATGTTTGCCGGTTCCATTCACCCAAGCCCTCGCTTCAACGATCGCAGCTGAATATGCGGTATCGGGGTTAAGATTTAAAGGAGCGAACCGGCATTGCGACGAAAAATCGGCCAGTTTCGTTAAGCAGTCCTGCGCGCCAGGAACACGGCACCCTCGACCGGGCTGACCGTCAGCTTGTGGATTTTCAGCTCCGGATGGGCCGCGTGGACCGCCGCGGCGAAGGCGTCGAACAGCCGCTGCTGGTTGACGATGACGCTGCCGGCGACGACGATGTCGGTGCCGGTGGCGCCGCGGGCGAGGAGCCGGCCGACCAGGGCTGCCAGATATTCGCCGCCCTCCCGGATCACCTTCTGCGCCAGGGCCGAGCCGGCCTCGGCGGCGGCAAACACGGCGGGGCAATGCGGCGCCCAGTTCTCGGCGGTCGGTTCGTCATTGACCTTGCGGGTCAGGCGCTCGGCATCGGCGACACCGAAGTCTGCGATCAGGGCAGAGAGCAAGCCATCGTCCGGTCTGCCTTCGTCGAGTGCCCTGAGTGCTGCTCGGGTGGCTTCGCGGACCAGTGCTGCTGCGCCGCCCTCGTCGCCGATGACCGAACCCCAGCCGCCGGCGGCCATGTGGGCGCCGGAAGCATCCTTGCCGACGCCGATGGCGCCGGTGCCGGCGATGATGCCGATGCCCTGGTCGAAGCCGGCGGCGGCGACGATCAGTGCCGCGTCGTTGACGGCGGTGACCTGGTAGCCGAGCTTGGCCAGTTCGGCGGTCAGGTCGCGGGCGATTGTCGCGCTGTTGATGCCCTGGGCGCCGAAGGCCAGCGAGGCGATTTTGAGGTCGGCGGGGACATGCGCCTTGAGCTTGCCGGCGATCCAGGCCGCACCTTCTGCGACCGGCTCGGCATCCCAATCCTGGCTGGGGATCAGCGTGTCGATGATGCGCTTGCCGTCGAGGGTTTCGATGACGAGATGCGCCTTGGTGCCGCCGATGTCTAGCGCGATCAGTGCATAGGTCATGTCAGGCAACCTTGGTGTCATTGTGCTCGAAGACGAAGGCATCCGGGTCGAGCCCGCGGGCTATAGCAGTTTCGACCGCGAGCGTCTGCATGACCACGGCTTCGAGAATGGGGCGCTGCGCCGGCGAGACAGACGGCAGCGCGATATGGCTGAGATGGGCTTCCTCGGCGACGGAGAGCGGGCTGACGAGAATGGTTTCATGGCCGGCGCGGGCCAGCGTGCTTGCCAGCTCGATCTCGCGTTCGTCGCCGAAGAGGATATGGGCGCCGCGGCCGGCCGATTCCATCGCGCCGTGCAGATATTGTCGCGTCGACATGCCGGTGGCGGGGATGCGGGCGATTTCGCGCAGCAGCAGCGCGCCGACTTCTGCCGAGCCGACGGAAGAGGCGATGGCGGCGCAATCGGCATAATGGGCGTCGTTTAGCCGGCTTACGAGTTCGTTGATACGTTCGGCGAGCAGGGTTTCGACGGCGCGGACGGCTGGCGCGATGTTGGCCCAGGACGGGTCGATCTCGCCGTCGTTCCAGGCTTCGGCCACCATGCCCAGCGCCATCACGGTGGCGGTGTAGCCGATGGTCGAGGCATAGCTGTCGGGAATGGCGCCGAGCGAGATATTGGCGGCGGAGATCGCCGCGATCGGTGAATCCTTGGCGTTGACGACGGAAATGCGCAGTGTCGGGTCGATGGAATTGAACACGGCGAGCGTCTCGGCGCTCTTGCCGCTCTGCGACACGCCGATCAGCGGGTGATCGGTGGCGGGAAAGGGGATGGGATATTCGCCGGCATTGAGCCTGAGCGCATGCACGCCGCGGGCGCGCAGCGTCCAGACAGCGGCGGCGCTCGCCGCAAAGCTGGCGCCGATGCCGAGGAAGATCGGCCCCGGACCAGCCAGCGCGCCGGCCTCGCGGGCGCGAAAAACCTCGCCGCCGATTGCCGCGACTGCGGCATCCAGCCGGTCGGCCTGGGCGGCGCGCGCTTCGGCGAGAGAAATGTAACCCTTGACCACGTCTGTCTCCTTCAGAATTCAGGCCGCGTTCGACCGGTGCCCGCGAGGCGATCCTCCGGGCTCTCCATGTCGTCGCGAAAATTGCGATTGCGGTTCGGTCCCCTCGATGATCTATCCGGCAGGCTTGCCGATGCGGGAAAAGCTGGTTCTCAGGCGATAGCGATCGCCGGCATAGGTGATGGAGGACGAGCAGACCGGCCGGCCATTGGCGTCCTCGATCAATTGCCACATGGCGAGCACCGGCATGCCGGTCTCGATGCCGAGATGGCGCGCCAGCGTCGCATCGGCGGCACGCGCCTCGATGGTCGAATCGGCGCGGGCAAGGTCGAAGCCGGCATCCATCAGCAGGCGGAAGAGCGACGCCTTGGAGAAATCGATTGCCGAGACGTCCAGGCCGCGGATCGCGGGAAAGTAGGAGATGTCGACGGCGACCGGCACGTCATCCAGTTTGCGCACGCGCTCGAGGTGGAAGACCGGCGAGCCCGGCGCGACCGAGAGTTCTTCCGCTTCATCCAGCGTGGCCGGCGCTTCCTGGGCGCGCAGCACTTCGGAAGAGGGCGTCAGGCCCAGCCGGGCGGCAGTCTCGCTGAAGGATTCCAGCGTCTGCGGAAATTCCTGATGCGCTTCGGTGGCGACATACCAGCCGCGGCCATGCGAGGAGACCAGCACGCCGGAGCTTACCAGGCTGTGCAGCGCCTTGCGCAGGGTCACGCGGCTGATGGAGAGGCGGGTCAAGAGGTCGCGTTCAGGCGGCAGGCGACTGCCGGACGGCATTTTCGTTGAGGCGATTTCGCGCGTGATCGCCCGGGCAGCCTGCTGCCAGAGCGGTTCGGGTGAATTCTCGTCGAGGCGCGCCACCGTGCCGACCTTGCCAACCATCAGTTTGCCGCCACCTGTTCCCATTGCTTCGTCTTCATCGAGCGATAGCACGCATCGATAATGCGGTTGACGATAACACCATCCTCATAGGTTTCCATCGGCGCTTTGCCGGCAGCGAAGCAATCGACAAAATGGCGCATCTGCTGCGAAAAGCCGTAGGCACGGGTTTCTTCCGGCACCGGATAGACCCAGCCGGTGTCGCTGTCGGCCTTTTCGACGGTGTAACCGACCGAATGGGAAACAAAGCCCCAGACCGGGCCGACGGAACTGTCGGTGACGATGCGGCCTTCGGAGCCGACAAGCTCGTGGCGCAACTGCATGCCGCCCTTCTCGATCCAGGAGGATTCGAGCGAGGCCAGCTCGCCGCCGGCGAATTTCAAGAGCACGATGCAGGCATCCTCGCCGGTGGTCTTGTCGGTGTGCACCATGGTGGCGCCCCAGGCCATGACCTCGACGACCGGATTGTCCTTGCCGAAGAAATGCCGCGCCGATTCGACCGTGTGGCAGCCCATATCGAGCAGCGCGCCGCCGCCGGCCGTCTCGGCATTCCAGAAATGCGGCGCATGCGGGCCGGAATGACCTTCACGGGCGCGCATGGTCAGCAATTTGCCGATGCCGCCGGCTTTCAGCATGTCATAGGCCTTGGCGATCTTGGGCGAGAACACGGCACTTTCGGCATAGCCATGCCAGATGCCGGCATCGAGCACGATCTTCAGCATTTCCGCCGCTTCCTTCTCGGTGCGGGCGAGTGGCTTGGTGCAGATCACCGCCTTGCCATGCCTGGCGGCGATGCGGGTGGCTTCGAGATGCACTTCATTGGGCAGCGCAATGACGACGATCTGCACACGCGGGTCGGCACAGACGGCATCCATGGTCGGATGGGCAGTGACGCCGGGTCCCCACTTCCTGGCAAACTCGGCCGAACGCTCGGCATTGCGTGAGGTGCAGGCCACCAGTTCGGCATTGCGGACGTCGAGCAGTGAATCCGCATAGCAGTCCCCGATAAACCCCGAGCCGAGCATCCCCACCCCGATCATGCATTCCTCCTGAATGTTTTCCGGCACATTCTCTTGTGGCCGAAATCGATTTTGCCGATGCATACCACATAAGACAAAAATGGGAAATAAAAAAGATGTCTTGTCATAACTGGTATTAGGAGGTATCTTCCAAAAGTTGGCTGCGGGAGGGAGAACCGCCGCGGCGGAGGAATTTCAAAACCTTTCATAAAAGGGGAGACTACCAATGCGTTCACATGGATTGATGGGCTGCGTGCTGGCTTCGCTGGGCCTGATGGCCACGGCCGGCAGCGCCCTTGCCGCAGATGCCGTTACCCTGAAACTGGGCAGCTGGCGCACGGAGGACCTGGCGGTGTGGCAGGACAAGATTCTGCCGCTGTTCGAGGCCAAGCATCCCGATATCAAGGTCGAATTCGCCCCGATCAATACCAATGAATACAATGCGGCGATCCAGTCGCAGATGGAAGCCGGCGCCGGCCCCGACCTGATCACCTGCCGCCCGTTCGACGTCAACCGCGACTGGATCAAGCGCGGCTATTATGCGCCGCTGACCGGGCTCGAAGGCCTCAAGCATTTCGACGACACGTCGCGCGCCGCCTGGACCGACGACAAGGGCACGTCCTTCTGCCTGCCGGTGGCCGCCGTTCTCGCGGGCTTCTTCTACAATGTCGATATCTTCAAGGAACTCGGCATAGAGCCGCCGAAGACCCAGGATGAATTCATCGCCGTGCTGAAGAAGATCAAGGACAGCGGCAAATACCAGCCGCTCGCCTATGGCTCGGCCGAATCGTGGCAGCTTGCCTATAACGGCCTCTACAGCATCGGCCCGACCTACTGGAAGGGCGAGGAAGGTCGTCTCGGCCTGATCGATGGCTCCAAGAAGCTGACCGATCCGGAATTCATCGAAGCGTTCAAAGCCTTCGACGCCTGGAAGCCCTATCTGCCGAGCGGCTACCAGAGCCTCAACTACCCTGACATGACGCAGCTCTTCACCATCGGCAAGGCGGCGATTCTGCCTGATGGTTCCTGGGACATCAACCAGGCTGCCTCGACGGGTTTGAATGTCGGCGTGTTCGGCCCGCCGGTGGCCAAGGATGGTGACCAGCGCTATCTGCAGGAAATGCCCGACATGGCGATCGGCATCAATGCCAAGAGCGCGCATATGGACGCCGCCAAGGAATTTTTGAACTGGCTCGCCGGTCCGGAATTCCAGGAAGCCTATGTCAACGAAGCCCCCGGCTTCTTCGCCATGAGCGACCAGAAGGTGACCTACAAGAATGCGCTGGCGCAGAAATGGGCTGACCTGAAGACGGGCGCCAAGCTGACGCCGCGCCTGGCGCTCGACCGCCTGAGCTCCGGCAATCCCCCGCTCGACGACGATACCTGGCGCGTGCTGCAGACGATGATGAACGGCGACGACGTGACGCCGGAAAAGGCGGTCGCCGAACTGCAGAAGGGCCTGTCTTCCTGGTATGGTCCGCAGAAGAAGTAAGCCGTAAGGTCGAGGCCTCACGCGCCGCAGGGGCGGTGCGTGGGGCTTTTGTTTGTCTATCGATATCGGTCCACGGAGACCTGAGTGACGCAGTTTCTTTCTCTTGCTGATTGGTGTGTGGGGTTACCCCCAACTCGGAGCCTGGGGCTACCCCCCTCTGTCCTGCCGGACATCTCCCCCTCAAGGGGGGAGATTGGCTGGGGGCGCACTCTCGGTTCTACTGCAAGCTTTGAGGTCGGGGCGAGCGGCAGCCGCGCATCAATCTCCCCCCTTGAGGGGGAGATGCCCGGCAGGGCAGAGGGGGGTATGCCCCACACACAGTGCGTGAAAGAGGCCGCCGCTATCGAAGGGGCGTCGCTGCATGCCTAAATCCCACATCCTCACCACCCAGCGCCGCAGCCTGATCCTCTTTGTCCTGCCCGCGCTCGCCATCTACCTCGCCTTCGCCGTGCTGCCGCTGGTCGCCTCGATCCTGATGAGCTTCTTCGATTCCGACGCCCCCGGCGGCCGCACGTTTGTTGGGCTGGCGAACTACGTCACGCTCTTCACCCACCCGGTCACCAGCGCCCGGTTCTGGAATGCACTGGTCAACAATTTCGAATATTTCCTCATCCACCTGATCGTCGAGGTCCCCGTCGGCCTGCTGATGGCGGCGCTGCTGACCTCCGGTCTGCTCAAGCGTTCCGAAGGCGTCTACCGGACGCTGCTGTTCATCCCGGCGACGCTTTCCGTCGTCATTGTCGGCTTCATCTGGCGGTTGATCATCAATCCGCTCTGGGGCTTCGTCAGCTTTCCGCTGCTCGGCAATGAACTCACCGCATTGCCGACGATCTCGCTGATGTCGGTCTGGCAATATGTCGGCATTCCCATGATCTTCCTCTATTCGGCGCTGATCGCCGTGCCGGAGGATATTGTCGAGGCGGCGCGGATCGATGGTGCCGGCAATTGGCGGATTTTCTGGGGCATTAAATTCCCGATCATCCTGCCGCAGTTCGGGCTGATCTGCATCCTCACCTATATCTGGACCTTCAACGGCTTCGACCTGATCTTTGCACTGAACGGCTCGGCACCTGGGCCGAACTATTCGACCGACATTCTCGGCACTTTGTTCTACCGCACCTTCTTCGGCTCGAGCGGCCAGATCGCCGATCTCGATCTCGGCGCCACCGTCGCCACCGTGATCTTCACCCTCATCCTGGTCGTCACCGCGCTGTATTTCTGGCTGGTGCTGCGCAGGCTCAAACAAGTCCAGCTGTGAGGCCCGCCATGACCCGGACATTTCACAAGCGCAGATCGAGCTGGCCGGCCGAGCGCGTCACCGTGCACCTGCTGCTGCTGTTCTTCGTGGCGCTGGCGCTCGGCCCGATCCTGCTGGTCATCATGAACTCGTTCAAGACGACGCCCGGCATCTTCCTCGGCCCGTTCCAATTGCCGCATGGCCGCACTTTCAGCCTCGATGGTTATGCGCGCGTCTTTACCCGCGGCAATATCGCCGACAATTATCTCAACAGCCTGATCGTCACCGTCACGACCGTGGTGCTGACGGTGGTGACCTCGGCGCTCGCCGCTTTCGCGCTGGTGGAATACAAGCTCAGAATGGCGCCGGTCCTGGCCGGCCTGTTCGTCGTCGGAATCATGCTGCCGATCCGGCTCGGCACCGTGCCGATCCTCGAAATCATGATCGCCTGGCGGCTGGTCGACACGCTGACCTCGCTGATCCTCGTCTATACGGCGATGAGCATTCCGATCGCGGTGACGCTGATGGTCGCCTATTTCCGCACCGTGCCGACCGAGCTCAAGGAGGCGGCGCGCATCGATGGCGCCGGCGAATTCCGCACATTCCTGATCGCGCTGCCGATCGTACGACCCGGGCTCGCGGCCGTGGCGACGCTGACCATGCTGCCGGTGTGGAACGACCTCTGGTTCCCGCTGATCCTCGCGCCCTCGAAGCAGAACCAGACGGTGACGCTCGGCGTGCAGCAATTCGTCGGCCAGTTCATGAACGATTATCCGGCGCTGCTCGCGGCTTTGTCGCTCGGCATCGTGCCGCTCGTGCTGCTCTACGTGATTTTTTCACGGCAGTTTATTCGCGGGCTGAGCCAGGGGGCGGTTAAATGACGGGGAGCCATCGATAGCTGTTTTGGGCCGACGATTATTTGTGATAGCGTCCTTTTTCGCACCAGAACTTGGTAGTGATGCCAGGTTGCGCCTGAAATAAGCTCGCCGCCAAGCCGGAGTTTTCCTGGTTGTATGCCTCGCCGTCTGAAGTGTCGAAGGTGGCGATGTGAATCCGCATCATGGCATCAAGCGGGCTATTCCGGTACAGGGTGTAGATCTGGCCGTCGTCAGCCATCGCGAACCAGCCGAAGCACCCGGACAGGACAAGAGTGATCCCGCCCAGCATTATAGTAGAACGCCCCCTCATAGCTGTCTAAAACCCTCGCTCAAGTTGCACAAACTCCGGCACTATGTTAAACGAGCTTATGAGGTTTGGCGATTATATCGTTTATGTCGATGAAAGTGGGGATCATAGTCTAAACCCCATAAATCCGCAAAATCCGGTATTCGTTTTGGTTTTTCTGATTGTCCGAAAAACCGAATATACAGCCAATATTGTCCCTAGCGCTCAAAATCTCAAGTTTGACTTTTGGGGGCATGACTGCGTTGTTTTCCATAACTACGAAATCAGAAAACGCCATGGCGAGTTTAATATTCTTCTTAATGAGAATACGCGCAACATGTTTTTTGATCGCATAAACGATTTTGTTGCGGGCTCCGATTTTACAATTATCGCAGCCGCCATAGACAAGCAGAAGCACATCAATCGGTATGTGGACCCGCAGAACCCTTACGAAATGGCGTTAGGGTTTTGCATGGAGCGCCTTCAAATGTGGCTTCGTGAACATGAGCAAACCGATAGTCTCACGCATGTTCTGGTCGAAAAGCGCGGCGCACCAGAGGATGCCAAGTTGGAATTGGAGTTTCGGCGAATTGCCGATGGCCAAAACCGCGTTGGCAGAATGCCCAACCTCGATATCCGTTTCATGGACAAAAAGCACAATTCAACCGGGCTTCAGCTCGCCGATCTGGTCGCTTATCCCATTGCCAGGCATGTTATCGACCCTGAACAGCCCAATCGTGCTTACGACTTGGTAGAACCGAAGTTTCGCAGGGGACCGGATGGAAGGTTAGAAGGATTCGGCTTGAAAATCTTTCCATAAAAGCGAAAAGCCTCCAGGTAGTCCCGGAGGCCCGACGCCGAACGAGCAGTCCCGTTCCATTTGACTTTAACATAGGACTGCTAGGTATTTTGTCAAGCGCAGCTGAGCGCCTGGCGAGAGTTCTCGCAGGCCGCCTTGTTTGCCCCTTGCACACAATCAGCGCCTTAACTCTCGACGGTTTGATCGACTTGTGCTTTCTTCCCGCGTGAAAATCGGAGGAAATGGTCATGTCGAGATTCGCCCCTGCCGTCCTGTTGCTGGCATTCGCCATTGCTCAACCCGCTTTCGCTGCAGGCACGACGCCGCCCGGTGACTGGATGCCGCTGATCAAGGATGCGATCCGCGAACAGCTCAAGAACCCCGCCTATGTCACCTTCCGCCGCATCTTCTTCGTCAACAAGAAGACCGATGACGGCGCGGTGCCGGTCTGCGGCTTTGCCAATTTCAAGCAGAAGCAGATAGAGCACGCCAAGACGAAAGCCTTCTTCGGCCTGCTGACACCCCCCGGCAGCGACAAGAAAGCCGGCTTCGCCTCGATCCAGATGGCCGACGAGAAGGACGCCGAGATCGCCAAGGTGTGCAGGAGTTACGGGGTTTATTGAGCCGCCGGTGCATGTGTTTCGGGCGTCGCCGACAGCCGTAGTCCCAGAGCCTTGACGACGCCGAGCAATGTCGAGAGTTTGGGATCGCCGGTCTCGCTCAAGGCTTTGTAGAGGGCCTCGCGGGTGACGCCGGCATCTTTTGCGATGCTGGTCATGCCTCTTGCCCTGGCAACGATGCCGAGCGCATGCGCTATATAGGCAGCGTCACCGCTTTCGAAGGCGTCGGCAATCAGTTCGGCTTGCGCTTCCGGGCTTTCCAGGAATTCAGAGGCATCGAAGGGCAGGGTTTCAACTGTCATGGCGCATATCCTTCGCTATTTCCTTGGCGCGTTGGATGTCCCTTGACTGGGATCCCTTGTCGCCACCGCAAAGCAGAATGATCAGAACCTTTCCGCGCTGGACGAAATAGAGGCGATAGCCAGGTCCGTGGTCGATGCGTAACTCTCCGATGCCGTCGAAAAACTTGGCATCGCCAAGCAAACCTGCCTGAACTCTGGCGATGCGTTGGGCAATTCGCTCCTGCGCGCGCGAATCTTTCAAGCTCCGCAGCCATTCAAGGAAAATCTTGGTCTGGCGGACTTCGATCATATTGTGAATTATAGTTCACAGATGTGCAGTGTCAATCCGTTTACAGAGGTGGCGCCCGCTCACACGAGCGCCACACCCATCACACCCGCACGAAATGCGTCTCTCTTGGCAGCGAAGACAAAATCTCCGGCCCGTCCTCGCGCAGGATGACGATGTCTTCCAGGCGGATGCCGAAGCGGCCGGGGAGGTAGATACCGGGTTCGATCGAGAAGACCATGCCTTCTTCGAGCACGGTTTCCGAGGTGGCGGTTATGTAGGGCGGCTCGTGGCCGTCTATGCCCATGCCGTGGCCGGTGCGGTGGACGAAGAATTCGCCGTAGCCGGCGTCGGCGATCACCTGGCGGGCGGCGGCGTCGACTTGCCTGGCGAGCACGCCGGGGCGGGCGGCCTTCAGCGCCGCTTGCACGGCCTTTTCGACGATCGAATGGATCTGGCCATAGCCTTCGGGGGCCTCGCCGATCACCGCCATGCGGGTGATGTCGCTCGGAAAGCCCTGCTTGCGGCCGCCGATATCGATGACCACGGCGTCGCCTTCCTGGATGACGCGTTCGCTGGCGGAATGGTGCGGGAAGGCGCCGTTGCCGGCGGAGCCGACGATATAGAATTGCGGCGACGCACCTTCGGAGGAGAAGTGGCCCTTGATGGCGTCGGCGACCTGGTTTTCGGTCATGCCGGGCTTGATGGCGCCGAAGGCGGCCTGCATGGCGCGGTCGGCAATGCCGGCATTCATCTTCATCTTCTTGTATTCGTCGCTGTCCTTGCGCATGCGGAGCGCACCGACGGTTTCGGGCGTGAAGGCGCTGATAGTGTCGGCGGGCAGGGCGTCGAGCAGCAGCAGGGCGAAATCGGCGCGCATGGTTTCGTCGAGCGCCACCTTGCCGGGCGCGGTGGCGTCGATGGCGGCAAGCGCATCGGCAAGCGCCTGGTCGGGGCCGACGTCATCAGCCCAGTTGAAGAATTCGATATCGGTGAATTCGCGGCTGCCTTCGGCATTGAGAACCGGCATCAGGAAGCATTCCTTCTCGCGGCCGACCAGGATCAGGCAGGGACGTTCGTCGGGATGCGGATGGAAGCCGAGCAGCCATTGCATGTGCGAGCCGGGGCCGAGCGCGATGAGGCCGGTTGCGGTGGCGGTCATCTTTTCGCGCAGGGCGGCGAGGCGTTTGGCGGTTTGTTCGGTCATGGTTTTCTCCTCATTCGAAATATATCGTTCGTTAAGTTGCAGAGGTGGTTGAGCTGGACGTTTGGATACCCCAGTTGAAGTGTCATCATTGCCGATGACCGTTCCGGTCGTTCATGGACGAGACGCAGTTGACCCCGAAGCCCGTTACGAGCCCTATGAAACTGTTTCGTGCAGTTTCTCTCATCGCCGTTCTTTCTCTCTTCTTCACCTCCGTGGACCTCTATACGGGCACGACATCCGAGAGGTACGGGACGATCCGCCAGGCGACTGATCCGGTGCGCTTCAATTTCGAAGTCGGCGCCTTGATGGTCATCGCGGCTGGCTCCTCTGTCTATTGGTACATCCTGCTGCTGCGGATATTGCGTGAGCGTCGTGATAGACGCATCTCGCCGGGTCAGGAAAAGTAGTCAGCGATCACGCGCAACCGTCACGCCGCCTCCACCACGATCCGGCTGCCGAACACCGGCGCGTTGCTGCCGAAGGCGTCGAAGCGGGCCATTTCTTCCTCGGTCGGCGCTTCGCAGGAGCCTTTGCGCGAGGGTACCCAGCCGCATTGGCGCTTGAGGATGGCGGCATATTCGGCGCGTTTGAGGGCCGCGATGGACGGGTCGATCACCGGCACGCCGAGCTCGCGCTCCAATTGCTTGTAGAAGCCGATCTCCATCGTGCAGCCGAGGATCAAAGATTCTGCCCCGCCTTCCTCGACCGCCTTGCGGCCGGCGGCGAGCAGGCGGCGGTTGGTTTCGGCATGGTCTTTCTGGAAATCGTCGACGCCGAGGCCGACATCGTAGAAGCCGGCCAGGCGCTCGGCATGGCCATAGGCATGCACGTTGGACTGCATCTGGTACGTCCATTTTCTGCGGCCGATGATGATGCCGAAGCGGTTGGAGAGGGTGGAGGCGATCTCGCAGGCGGCGAAGCAGGGCGCGGTGATGATCATCTCGCCGGAGATTTCGCGGGCGTCGTGCAGCGCGGTGTCGTAGAAGCAGCCGATGGCGAGCGCGTCAAAACCTTCCGCAGCGGCGGCGCGGACGGCGCGCAGGATGCCGCGGGTGACCAGGGCTTCATAGGTGCGGAATTCGATGTGGGAGAAGGCGTAGTCTGCCTTGGGCAGCGCGGTGACGTGGACTTCGGTGCCGGGGAGTTTGTGGTCGCGGGCCATGTCGGCGAAGATCGGGTCGACGTCCGGGTTGTCGGCGACGGGGTTGAGATACATGATCTTGAGGGGGGTGGGCATTGGCATTCCCTTTCGGTTTGTATTTAGGGACGGTGCCTGGGACACCCCCCTCTGTCCTGCCGGACATCTCCCACTCAAGGGGGGAGATTGGATGGGGTGCCGCCT
>NZ_JBFUFF010000128.1:0-15815 GCF_056403555.1 Rhizobium sp. P2_G2 | reverse complement strand
CAATACAACACTCGCGCCAAATATGAGCTGACTTGGCTTATGCGAGTAGCATCAGACGCGTAACAACGTTTGCGTTTTCGGGTGTGCAATTTTAGCTTGAATTATGTCGAACGTCGATGTTCAATATGAAAAAAGTGCGTCCGCATGTGGCGGCCTTCTGGAAGTCTCGGAAGGAAGATTCTGCATCAGTACGTGCGATTTGGGATGGCAAAGCCTTGAGCCGGCCGATCGAAAAGAGTTCATTGAGGAGCGCTGAATGAACATCACCGAATTGGAGATAACGAAACTCTTCGGAGAGGTTGACGTTCGAATACCCATCTTCGACAATCGGATAATTATCGTCGGATATAACGGTCTTGGCAAAAGTACAATTCTAAATATATTTTATTACTTTGTGAGTCAGCAGTGGGTGAAATTGACGAAGCAGGATTTTCATTCTGTTGCAATAAGAGTGGGAGATGGTGGGAAAGTATTGCGTGTTGAACGCTCTGAGATCGAGTATTTCTTAGAATGGCGCACTAGAAAACGGAAAATTTCACATAGATTTCGTGTTCCTGCTTCTTTGGAGCTCGATTTGTTTGCTTTCTTAACGGCGGAAGCTGAAAAGGAAGGTTCCTCCTACAAAAACCACCCCAGCGAAGTGATACAAAAAGTCAAAAACAAATTCAACATACCTTTGCACCTTGCCGAGGACTTCTATCGGTATTTTCGACTATCTGTTCAGGATGAACTGCCACTACAAGATAAGGGAAATATCGTATCCGAGGTTGACGAGTTTATATCATCTAACCTGAAGGGAAGGATACTCTATCTTCCAACCTATCGGCGTATCGAAAGAGACGTAAAGGAGGTTTTTCCGGAAATTGAAGATGAGCTTCAGAGAAAGCTTCTCCGGCTAAGAGAAAACACCAAAAGCCAGACCTACATAGAGCTTGTCCAGTTCGGAATGGAAGATGTAGCTCACAAGATCAAAGATCGGCTGGATAATATAAGGGGATATGCGCTTTCTCAGGTTAACAATCTCACCGCGAAATATCTGAGAGACGTTATTAGAAATGAGGCGAGTCAGTATCGTCAAATAGAGAGCGGATATATAGACGATCAGGAGATAAATAGCGTTTTTGCCAAGATAGACAATTCAATAATCAGCGTAGAAGATAGAGGTAAGCTTGTTGATGTTGTTAAAAAGATAAATTCTCATGTGGATCTTGAGGAAAATGAAAAATACGTTGCTCACTATGTGGCTTATTTATTGGATATAGGAAAGAATATTTCGCAATTGGAGGCTCCAATTTTAAAATTTGTGGAAATATGCAATTCCTATCTATATGGAAAATTTTTTGAGTTCGATACCATTGGATATAAGTTGTTGGTAAAAAGAAGCTCTGGAAGATCGGTTGAACTGGAAGAATTGTCTTCCGGAGAGAAGCAAATCGTCAGTCTCTTTTCTCATCTTCTACTTGATGGCGAGCGTGCAAACTATATTTTTATTGATGAGCCAGAGCTCTCGCTTTCTGTTGACTGGCAGCAACGGTTCCTAAGCGATATCTCACGGCTAGATACGTGCAAGTTGATCGCTGCTGTAACCCATTCACCATTCATATTTGAAAACGAGTTAGATCGTCATGCTGTCGATCTCCTTGAGCGCACATCGGCAGCGTCATGAGCTATCTTGAGACACTACGCCACCGCCGCAAAACTCCGCAGGCTGCATGGCACAAGCTCCGGACATCGATCGATGTGGGCAAGTTTGACTTCTTCGCGGCATTCGAAGGCGAGGAAGATGAAGAGTTTTATTCAGTATTTTTTGAAAAAGAGCTTTCAGGAGTCACTTTCAGGCCAATCGTYTGTGATGGGAAGGGAGGCGTCTTGGGGTTATACGAACGAACTATCGAAGCTTTTGGAAGTACAAGAAATATTTTTTTCTTCATCGATTCTGACCATGATAGGTATATCGGCATCGAGAAATATCCTGAAAATGTATTCGCAACTGCAGGCTATTCAATTGAGAGCTATGCTTTCGATTTTAAAGGAATAATAAGATTGGTGCGAAAGCATTTTCAACTTAATGAGTCTGATCCGGTTTTGCAGGAAATTGGGGGGCGCATTGAAATTGACATGTTAAATTTCGCCAAGGGCGCACGCAGAGTAATGGCTTACGCAATTTGCTTGAGGTCTAAGGATGAAGATATCGAAATGGATAAACTTCATTTTGTTGATTTCTTTGAATTTAGGGACGGGCGGCTGGTAAATAAAAAAGTAGATTGTAGGGTTTGCCTGGATAGTTTGAACTGCAATTTAAAATTGAGTTACTCCGAGGTTTCGCGTTGTATTCGTTCAATTAGACGAGACGCCACAGAGTTAGTGGTAAGGGGCAAACTGATTTTGCAATTTATTGTAAGCCTATTCAAGCAAATATCACGTGACTACGATAAGGCGATAAAGCTAAATGGAAAACCACTTCGGATGAAGATGGAGCTGAATTCTCGAAATTTTATGCTCCAATTTGCGGAAGTTGTTGATCCTCCCGAAAGTGTTCTAAATAGTTTGTCTGTGATACGTGCTGCGGTTAGGCGCTAGTCTGTACTTTCGCTTTCAAGCGGCA
Source organism: Rhizobium sp. P2_G2 (assembly GCF_056403555.1). Taxonomy (NCBI): domain Bacteria; kingdom Pseudomonadati; phylum Pseudomonadota; class Alphaproteobacteria; order Hyphomicrobiales; family Rhizobiaceae; genus Rhizobium; species Rhizobium sp. P2_G2. The sequence goes on along the minus strand of NZ_JBFUFF010000128.1, from coordinate 13,210 downwards.
GAAGTGATACGCTTTCGCGCCTTAGCTAAGTGTGTCTTCATGCCGACAATTTATGGTGTCGAAGTATACTTTCCGTGATATAAAACAGACTTCCGCAAGCGCAAGACCAGCAGCATACGGAAACTATACCCGGCGCGGGTTTGCGCCTCAGGCGCAGCGTAGCTGGCTCGACATTTGATATGTCGGCATCGGTCCAATGCGGCCGCCTTGCGGATGCGTGACGGCGTTATTGATGGGATTTCAACCGGGAGGAGCGTGACATGACGAGAGTGTTCGTGCGGCATCAGGTTTCCGATTACGCGGCCTGGCGGAAGGCCTACGATTCATTTGCGCCGGTGCAAAAGGCAAATGGCGTGATCGCCGAATCCGTCTTTCGGTCCCTCGACGACCCCAATGACGTGACGGTGATCCATGATTTCGCCACTGCGGATGCGGCGCACGCGTTTACCAAGCTCGAAGAACTTGGAAAGGCGATGGAGAGCAGTGGCGTTGTTGGTGCTCCGACGGTGTGGTTTGCGGAGAAGGCGTGAGCAGGGTTGAGCGTTGAGATCACCCCTCACCAAGTGCGCCCAAGCGATCGGCTACGCCTCTCGCGGGCTTACTATCCTCTCCCGCAAGGGGCGAGGAAGGGTGCGTGTTGCGGCGTTGCGGCAAGCGCGACGTTGATGCTTTTTCGAGGCGGTGCGACGGGTTTTCCTCGCCCCTTGTGGGAGAGGATACGAAGGCCGGGTGAGCACTTGCGAACCCTTGGCCGAAGTTGGTGAGGGGTGTTCGGTCACGCCCCCGGCTTACCTGACTTCCCCTTGCCCTTCTTGCGGCTGTCGGCCGGTTCCTCATAGCTGCCCACGCCCGATTTTGCCCGGATGATGGGCCGGAAGCCGTCGTCCTTCGGGCCGGTGTCGGTGCGCGCCTTGGTCTTGGCTTTCGGGTCGAGCGGCTTTTCCGGCAGAGGGTTGGCGGCCAGCGGTTTTTCGGTGCGGCGGACGGTCATCTGGTCGAGATTGTTGCGCTTGAAGAGGGATTCGCCGCGTGGGGAGTGATGCGTGGGGTCGGTGCGCATGTCCTCCATTGTTGGCTTGTGGAAGAGGGAGCCGTCTCGTTCTTCGCCACGGTCCTTGGGGGATTGCGAGCGGACGGGGCGTTCCAGGTCGGTGCCGGGACCCATGTTGTCGAGGTCGGGTTTTTTGAAGAGCGATGAGGGTGCGGATGATCTCCCCCCTTGAGGGGGAGATGCCCCGTTAGGGGCAGAGGGGGGTATGTCGCCGGAGTGGGAGGGTGCGGAACCCCCCTCTGTCCTGCCGGACATCTCCCCCTCAAGGGGGGAGATCGACTCGTGGCGGCGCCCAGGTCCTTTATTGCCGTTTGCGAGCTTCGAACCCTTGGCCTCCAGAGCCTTTTGTTCTTCCCGTGCAATCGGGTCGTCCATGATGGCGAGTTCGACGGCCTTGAGGCGTTTGATTTCGTCGCGCAGGCGGGCGGCGGCTTCGAAGTCGAGGTTGGCAGCGGCGTCGCGCATCTGTTTTTCCAGCGCGTTGAGATGGGCCTGCATGTTGCCGCCCACCAGGTCGGTGGCGCCGCCCTTGACGCCCTTGACGCCGATATCGGCGCGGACATGGTCCTTCTCGTAGACCGAGTCGAGAATGTCGGAGATTTTGGCCTTGACCGATTCCGGCGTGATGCCGTGTTCGGCGTTCCAGGCCATCTGCTTTTCGCGGCGCCGGGAGGTCTCGCCCATGGCGCGCTCCATCGAGCCGGTCACATGGTCGGCATAGAGGATGACCTTGCCGTCGACATTTCGCGCGGCGCGGCCGATGGTCTGAATGAGGGACGTCTCCGAGCGCAAAAAGCCTTCCTTGTCGGCGTCGAGGATGGCGACGAAGCCGCATTCGGGAATGTCGAGGCCTTCGCGCAGCAGGTTGATGCCGACCAGCACGTCGAAGGCACCCAGACGAAGATCGCGGAGGATTTCGATGCGCTCCAGCGTGTCGATGTCGCTGTGCATGTAGCGGACGCGGATGCCCTGTTCGTGGAGATATTCGGTCAGGTCCTCGGCCATGCGCTTGGTCAGCACCGTCACCAGGGTGCGATAGCCCTTGAGGCTGGTCTCGCGGATTTCGCCGAGCACGTCGTCGACCTGACTGCGGGCCGGGCGGACCTCAACCGGCGGGTCGATCAGGCCGGTGGGGCGGATGACCTGTTCGGCGAAGACGCCGCCGGCCTGCTCCATTTCCCATTCGCCCGGGGTCGCCGAGACGGCGACGGTTTCGGGGCGCATGGCGTCCCATTCCTCGAAGCGCAGCGGCCTATTGTCCATGCAGGAGGGCAGGCGGAAGCCGAATTCGGCCAGCGTCGCCTTGCGCCTGAAGTCGCCGCGATACATGCCGCCGATCTGCGGGATGGTGACATGGCTTTCGTCGATGAACAGGATGGCGTTGTCGGGGATATATTCGAACAAAGTCGGCGGCGGCTCGCCGGGCTTGCGGCCGGTGAGATAGCGTGAATAGTTTTCGATGCTCTGGCAGGAGCCGGTGGCTTCGAGCATTTCGAGATCGTAGCGGGTGCGCTGTTCAAGGCGCTGGGCTTCGAGCAGGCGACCGGCCTTTTCCAGTTCGGCAAGGCGGATCTTCAGCTCTTCCTTGATCGACTTGATCGCCGAGTTGAGGGCGGGGCGGGGCGTCACATAGTGGCTGTTGGCGTAGATTTTCACGCTTTTCAGGTCGCCGGTCTTCTGGCCGGTGAGCGGGTCGAATTCGGTGATCGCCTCGACCTCGTCGCCGAACATGGTGATCCGCCAAGCGGCATCCTCCAAGTGGGCCGGGAAGAGTTCGATCGTGTCGCCCCTGACCCTGAAGCTGCCGCGCTGGAAATCCATCTCGCGGCGCTTGTATTGCTGGGCCACGAGGTCGGCGAGCAGCTGGCGCTGGTCGACGCGGTCGCCGATCTCGATCTGGAAGGTCATCGCCGTATAGGTCTCGACCGAGCCGATACCGTAGATACAGGAGACCGAGGCGACGATGATGCAATCGTCGCGCTCGAGGATCGCGCGGGTGGCGGCGTGGCGCATCCGGTCGATCTGCTCGTTGATGGTCGATTCCTTCTCGATATAGGTGTCGGTGCGCGGGACGTAGGCTTCCGGCTGGTAGTAATCGTAGTAGGAGACAAAATATTCGACCGCGTTGTGCGGGAAGAAATTCTTGAATTCGGAATAGAGCTGCGCGGCCAGCGTCTTGTTGGGAGCGAGGATGATGGCGGGGCGCTGGGTTTCGGCGATCACCTGCGCCATGGTGAAGGTCTTGCCGGAACCGGTGACGCCGAGCAGGACCTGGTTGCGCTCGCCGGTGGTCAGGCCTTCGGTCAGGTCGCGGATGGCGCCGGGTTGGTCGCCGTTCGGCGCATAGTCGGTGACCATCTGGAAGGCGATGCCGCCTTCGGATTTCTCCGGCCGGGCAGGGCGGTGCGGCGTCCAGATCTTGCCGTCCTTGAACAGCGGATTGCCGGATTCGATCAGCTTGGACAGCGCCGCGACCGTGGCGGTGACCGCGCCGGCGGCCTGGTTGTCGTCAGCCTCTTCCTCGACGACAGACGATTTCTTTGCCGACTTCTTCTGCTTGGCCTTGCTCTCCGCGTTCAGCCGCTCTGCGTCTTCGAGAGAGATATCGAGGCCGGCGACCGGGTTGAGGCCGGCCGCAGCGCGGGTGCGCGGATCGTTGGAGCCGCCCAGCGAAGCGCCGCGCGAGGAGCGCTTGTCGACCAGTCCGCTTTCCTGCATCCTGCGGGCGTCATTCTCGACGGATTTCCTGTGCTTGCCGGCCTTGGAGCGGATGTCGCGCATGCTTTCGCCGCGCGACGCCTGCTCAGCCTCGCGTTCGAGCTGCTTCACCCAGTCCGACACGGAGCCGGACAGAGGCTCGCCTTCGAAGGGCGCTTGCGGGGCTTCTTCGAAGCCGGACGGAGTGTTTTTCGGGGATCTGGCCATGAGCAATATATGGCGCGGAAACCGAATAAAATAAAGGCCGCGAACGTTTTAAATCGAGACGCTGCTGACAGTTTCTGGCAGCAGTGTTCGCTTGAAACCGGGAGACTGGCAGTACGCCTCCCTCGCAGCTTTCGCTCCGGGACATGTATTTTGGCGCGGTGGGATGACATCGCGTCAAAAAACCGGACAACTTGCGCGCCTACTTCGTTTTCTTGTTTTTGTCATCCGTTTTAACGGTAGAGCGCAATTGCATGAGTTTGCTAAGCAAGTCGAACCAGAACGGCGCTCCGAGCATGATTGCCAAAGCGGTGATGAGCCATCCGAGCGCCATTGACGAAGCGATCGAGACCCAGGCCCAATCATTGAGGCATCCAACGCTGACACAACTGAGTTTGGGACCGTGCGCGAATTGCGGTGTGTCAGTCCATCCGATCGGAAGGCCGATTGCATCTATTGCTTTTTTGGCCATGTCAATGTCCGCGGCAGCATCTCCTTTTAGGTTTGCCGCGTGTGCGACAACTGCTTGGCGCATAGATGTATCGGACATCAGCGATCTTCCGACCTGGATAGCGTCGACATTCAAAATGATAGCGGCAGCAAGCCCGATGACGAATAGGATACCCTGGGTGCGTCGTTTGTACCAACCTGTTACTCTTTCCATGCTGGCATCATACCAGCTTTCCAGGTATTGCTGGGCTGACTTCAAGTCGTTGTCAGCAGCATCAAGCGCCTGCAAAATAAGTGGTCCCAATTTGGTGTTCTTGAGTGGTGACGTACCGTTCTGCCCAAGGGAGGCCCGGATATTCGCGATCGTCGGAGCCCCGTTCTGGGATGCCATCTGCAAGACCGCCAGGGCGAAATTGGCCTTCGGAACATAAGACGGGATGACGCCGTCGAATTTTAATGCCCTTGCACTCCTGTCTTTCAGGCGGTCTTTGACAGCGTCATTAAGCGCAACTGTTTTGAGATTGCCTGTTCCTGTGACATTCAAGGCGGCGGTGGAGCGCAATTCATCGGTGACAAGTTTTCCGGTGTCATAAACCCCGTCATAGAGAATGCTGATAACCGGATTGTTGAAGAATTTCTCCGCGATCCCCTCAGTCCCATGCGGGTCGTCAAGAATGTTGCGAATGCCTTGTTCCAGCTGCTTGGCGCGCGCTTTCACTATAGTTTCGATAGCTTCGTTCAGACTGGTTGCGATGAGGCTCATGAAGGCGAACAACAGCGCCAGACCGATCCCCGTATCAAGAACTTGTGAACCGAACATGTGGACTCCCCTCCCGCAAGCAATGATTGAAAATGACTATGGCATGAATGCAATTGATGTAAAGAGAGGCGTGTATTTTTTTGCGTGCAGATGGTGGTTGTTGCCTGCGGATATGGTCGGCTGCTGCTGGCGCTTCATATCCGCGTTGTCTTCGGAGGCGCTCTTGCTGCTTGCCGATGCTGCCAGACATGAACCATGAATAAAGAGCTCCGCTGGTGCGTGAATGTAACGCATGGCTTCGGTATTCCCGGAATTGAACAGATGGACAGCCTGAGCGATCCGCAACATTACATGCCGGACGAGACCCGGCTGGCGAAAATCCAGGGGGAGATCGCCGGATACAATGCCGAGCGGCCGGCGGTCCAACGTCAGGCCTATATCCAGGTCGGGCTCTATATGGGCGCCTATGCGCTCGTGCTGCTGTTTCTCGTCTACCTGCTGCTGCACGGCAGCGACCACGGCAAGCACAATCCGCTTGCTTTCGTCGTCGCCGTCGTGACGGTCTGCGGCTGGTGGGTCTGGGGTTTTGCCTGGCAACCGGTGAAGGATTATCAGCTCGGCCTGCGCCACCGCTTGCTGCCGGTGGTGTTCGGCTTCATCGACGGCGTGGAGTACAATCAGGGCCGGGCGCCAGCGGGTCTCCTCAACGACATCAAGAGCATGAAGCTGGTCCGTTTCAACCACAGCGAGAATGACGATCTCATCAGCGGCACGCATGATGGGCTCCGCTTCGAAATGGTCGAATCCAGGCTCCAGGTTGGCAGCGGCAAGGACAGGACGACGGTGTTCCGGGGACTGATCTTTCGCTTTGCCGTCAAGCCCGAGTTTCCTGGCCTGCTCGTTGCCGCCCGCCGCGGTAACGTCTTGCAGGAGTGGGTTCACGACACGTTCGGCGGCAACGAGGACACGATCACATCCGGCGATGCCGAGATCGATGCGGCCTATGCGATCCATACCGATAACGAACCGGCGGCAAGAGCGATCGTCGAAGGGGCGTTGATTGCAGCGCTGAAATACCTGAAGCGCAACTGGCAATCCGGGGAGGCGCGCATCGCATTGCGAGGCCCGGAATGTTTCCTGCTGCTGCCGGCCGACCGCGACTATTTCCATGTGCCGTCGATCCTGCAGGACGTGGACTATAGGCAAGACGTCGAGCCGATGATCCGCGACATGGTCGTGCTGCTTGCCATTGCGCATCTGATCAGCAAGGTCGGCGTCGCGGGCGGAAACTTCTGAATCGAGCGCGCCACTCCATTGCCTGCCTGCACCTTGCGGGCGAAGTTCCCTGCGATCCAGACCGCTCGGCTCCCGCGCCTTTAACAGCCTTCCTAAAGCAGATCGATGTCGTCCGCTCCCATCGCATGCGGCTGCTGCGTTCCATCCTCCCGGAGAGATGCGCGGCGGCAAGCGCGCCCTCTCTCCGTAGGAGAGCCCCCCTTGCCGCCGCTTGCCGCCCATTGCCGCCTCAATGATTTCAATGGCTGACAGCTGCTTGCCGCCCTTGCCGCCTTTTGCTTGCCGTTTCCGCCGTAGTTATTGATTCTATTGAATAAAACAGGCGGAAAGCATTTCCTTGCCGCCGCTTGCCGCCACCTTGCCGCCTATCAATCCAGGTCTCCAATCGCCGTCAAACCGGGCCTGTTGCCCCGCCTGTCGAATCTGTTTGAGACGGCAATCTCACCGTCCGGATATGCCTTCAAAAGCATATCCCATGGTTGCAGGCTTTGTCTCGAATTGGCGGCGCGCCGGTGACAGGTCATCTCCGCGCAATGTCGGATGTTGTAGTCTTCTGTCAAAGAGGCTGGCAGGCCATGTGTCCTCCCGCACTCGGCTCCCCCGTTTGATGCGCATTCGCCATGGCATGTGAAAAATCGGGCGGGGGCGCAGAACATTGTTAACCATCCGCGGCCAAGCTCGCGCTAGTTGATAACGAATCGATTGCGGAAAAGTTTTGCGTGCGCTTTCGCCCGATTAGGAGATTTCGAAATGTCCGCAAATATTGAAGCCGCCGGTGGCGTGTCACCGATGGATGACACAGGAGATACCAACCCGGCAGTCCTGACGATTGCGTCGAAGATWACAATGGCAGAGGGCGGAACCTTTACCTTCACCACCCAGTCCGGCGCCATGTCCTATACGGACGATCCGGGCACTGTGGACTCCGATGTCGTCTTCACCATCAGCAATGTGCTGAATGGGACATTGATGGTCAATGGCGTCGCATCGGACAGTTTGACCTTTACGGGAGCGCAGCTCAAGGCCGGCCTGGTCACCTTTGTGCATGACGGCGACGAAAACGTATCTTCAGGAGCCGGTTTCGATGTGACGGTCGTGGATGCCTCGGGCATCCCGGCCACGGGCACGCTGAAGTTCGCTGTGACCGCGGTTAACGACGCCCCGGCATTGTCGCTCGGCGGCCAGGATAACCCAGCCAATCTGCCGCATATCACAGAGGGCGGGACTTCGGACGCATTTTCGACCGGGCAAATATATGGGTTCGACAATGATGACAGCAGCCTGACTTATCTCGTCAGCAATCTGCAGCACGGATATGTGCAGGTCGGTACCACCAAGGTCACCTCGTTTACGCAGCAGCAATTTGACAACGGTCTCGTGACATTCCACCAGAATGGCGACGATGCGGCAACGGCGAGCTTCGATATCCAGGTCCGAGATCCGCACAGTGCTGTCTCGGATACCCAGACCTACACATTCACGGTTGACAATGTCGATGATCCCGCGACTTTCTCAGGCACTGAGACCGGCACGGTCCGCTCGCTGCTGAAAACCAGTGTCAGCGGTACGCTAGATGTTTCCGATCCTGACAGTTCGACGGCCCTGGTGGCCGTGACAGGACAGACCTCGGATCAGGGCTATGGTACCTTCTCGGTCGCCGCAGATGGGACCTGGACCTATAATCTCGACTCGTCTGCCGTCGCCAACCTTGCGAACGGGGACACGACGCAGGACACGTTCAGCGTCCAGACCGCGGGTGGAGATGTCGACACCATCACCATCAACATCCAGGGCACGACCGCGATCTACGGAACCGAGGAGGATGATTCCGCCGATGCGCTGACCGGCGACACGGCGGGAAATTACATCTTCGGCCTCGGCGGCAACGACAACGCTCTCGGCCTCGCCGGCAATGATACGATGTATGGCGGCGCCGGCGACGATACCCTTGTCGGCGGCGCGGGGACGGACATTCTCTCCGGCGACGACGGCAACGACACAGCCTCCTACGAGGATGCGAAATTGGCGGTGACGGCGAGCCTGGCGAAGCCGAGCATCAATCTCGGCGATGCGCATGGCGACACCTATTCGTCGATCGAGAATCTTAGGGGTTCCGACCTTGGCGACAAGCTCTACGGCGACGGCAGCGTCAACGTGCTCAGTGGCGGCACGGGCAATGACTTTCTCGACGGCGGCGCCGGCGCCGACGCGCTGGACGGCGGCGACGGCACGGACACAGCCTCCTATACCTCCGCTACAGCCGGTGTGACAGCCAGCCTGCTGAAGCCGAGCGCCAATACGGGCGATGCCGAGGGCGACACCTATGTCTCGATCGAAAACCTGACCGGCTCCAGCTTTGCCGACAGTCTCACTGGCGACAGCGGAGGCAATACGCTCATCGGCGGCACCGGCAATGACGTTCTCGAAGGCGGTGGGGGTGCCGACCGGCTGGATGGCGGCGTTGGGCTGGATACTGTCTCCTATGCCGGCTCGACGAAGGGCGTGACGGCCAGCCTGCTCAAGCCTTCCGACAATACCGGCGATGCCAAGGGCGATATTTATGTCGCGATCGAGAACCTGACAGGCTCCGGCAAGGCGGACAAGCTGACCGGCAATGGCCTGGCCAATGTGATCACCGGCGGTGCCGGTATCGACCAGCTCTGGGGCGGCAGCGGCGCCGATACCTTCGTGTTCGGCAAGGGCGATACGGGATCTTCCGCGAAGACCGCTGACGTGATCGAGGATTTCTCGCATGCCCAGCACGATATCATCGATCTCATAGCGATCGACGCCAATACCAAGACCGGCGCGGATGACCACTTCAAGATCGTCACCAGCGAGAAGCAGGCGCTTGCCACGATCGGCAGCCTCTATATCGAGACGCATGGCAAGGACTACACGATCTTCCTGAACAACGACGCTCACAAGGGTTTTGATATGGCAATCGATGTCGAGGGTAATAAGCCTGTCGACGCGGATTTCCATCTCTGAGCGTGTTGCCGAGGTCGGCCATATCGCCGGCCTCGGCAAGCGCCGGGCTTGTAGCGGTGGCCGCGAAGACTGTTTGTGCGGGGAGCCGCTACGACGTCCGTTACTTCGCCTCCGAGCAGTTCACATCGCCGAGCGATGTCGCCGCCTTGCCCTCGACATCGACAGTGACGCTGCCGCCGGCGGTACAGCGGGTCTTGCCGACGATGCCTGTCTTGAAATGCACCATGGGCTGGCCGTCTATCTGCACGGAATTGATCACGTCGTAGAGCTCTTTCGGGCAGTTGGCGACATCGGAGAGCCGGAGCGCCGGCTTGCCGCCGATCGTCATCGTCATCGAGCCGCTCAGCGCGCAGGCGGGGATCTGGTCGGCCCGGGCCGCAAGCGGGATGAGCAGGAAGAGCAGGGTGGGCAGCAAGCGTTTCATAGTCTTCGCTTTCATCTCAAAGACGCGTTTCCAGCATCATGACGCAGCAATCCGGCAGGATTGCAACAGACTATCATTCAGCCGCGGAAAATGAAGGTGGCACCGACGGCGATCAGAGGCAGACGCGGATTTGCGATACAAGTTGCCGCTATCGACCTGGCGCCGCTTCAGGAGGCATGCGCTATTCTTCCGGCACCATGGCCGGCTTGCCCTCGGCATCCAGCGCGACCATTACGAATACCGCGGCGGTGACCTTGTCCATCTGGTGCGACAGATAGCGCTGTGCCCAGGTCTCGACATTCAGCGTGATGGATGTCCGGCCGACCTTGATGATCTCGGTATAGACACAGAGCGTGTCGCCGATCTTCACCGGCAATTGGAAAACCATTTCCCTGACGGCGACGGTAACCACGCGGCCGCGGGCGCGCTCGGCGGCGCGGATGCCGCAGGCAAGGTCCATCTGCGCCATGACCCAGCCGCCGAAAATGTCGCCGGCGGCATTGGCGTCGCCCGGCATGGCAAGCGTCCTGAGCGTCAGTTCTCCGATGATATCCGGTGCAGGTGTCATGGTCATTTCTTGCAGTCGGCGATGAGTTTCTGGAAAGCGGCGCGCGAGCCCTTCAAGGAGAAGGTCGCGTCCGGCCCGTGGTCGCTGGTTTCCGAAACCGTGACTTGCTTCTCGTGCTGCAACATATCGACCATGGGGGCGCCGATCTCTGTGTCCGTGGCCAGGGCGCCATCCATCTCCTCGTAGACAGAGGGCAGGTCGAACATTTTCAGGTCAAGCGAGAATTCGAGCTTGCCCTTGAAATTGTCACCTGGCGGGAACCCCTTCGTCGGGGCAGGCAGGAAGCGGATGGAGAGTTTTCCCGGTTCGCCGCAGGTCAAGGAAAGGTAGGCCTTGTCCTTGCCGGCTGGGGCGCAGATGCTTGCAGTCATGACGCTGCCGCCTTCATCCTCCTGCATCCCGGCCGTCCAATGATCGCACTGCTCGGCGGCCAGCGCGGGCAAGGGTATGGCGATCAGTGTAGCAAAGACCAGATGGCGCATGGCAAACTCCCTCCTTGTTTGCTGCAGACAACAGGCAAATCGCGCTGAATGCAAGGCTATGGCGTCTTGGTTCTTGGGAGTTCCATTGTATCGAGGGCAAAATCGGCAATGCTTGCCGTATCGTCAAGATCGAAGACCGGAAGGTCGGTGTCCGTCACCGGATGGTCGGCGGCGATGGCGGCGATATAGGGGTCGGTGGGCGCCAGCGGCTCACGGCTGCTTGCCTCCAGGCGGCGAGCCTCGATCTTCGGCACCGGCTCGCGCTTATAGCCTTCGATCACCACGATATCCGCCGGTGCAAGCCGCGCCAGTACCTCGGCGAGGGTCGGCTCGGGCGCGCCGCGCGATTCGTGCATGATGGCATAGCGCGTGCCGGAGACGATCGTCACCTCATGGGCACCGGCCTGGCGATGGCGGAAGGAGTCGGCCCCGACCTTGTCGATGTCGAAGTCATGATGCGCGTGCTTGATCGTCGAAACCACGTAGCCGCGGGCGATGAGTTCGCTAACAAGGCGGACGGTCAGGCCGGTCTTGCCGGAATTCTTCCACCCGGCAATGCCGAGGATTTTGGGTGCGGTCATGCAGCGAACCTCTCAGACGTCGCTCGCATCGCGTATTTTCCTCGCATATTCAAGGTCTTCTCTTGTGTTGACGTTGAAGAACGGGTCGAGTTCTCCGAAATCGGTGGTGACGAACGGAAAAATGACCGTGTGGACGGGCAGGTCTCTCAGGAAGGCTCGGACCTTGAGGGTTGGCGGGTTCTGCAGCCACGCGCCGAGGCGCTCTTCGAGCGACAGCGGCCATAGGCCCATGACCGGATGCAGCTGTCCGCCGGACATGGTCAGCGCGATATCATCCGGGCCGGTGAGGGCTGCCTGCAGGCGGGCGATAAGGTCGAGCGGAAAGAACGGTGCATCCACCGGCACGATCGCGACATGGCTGGCTGTGGCGCCGGATTCGCGAATATGCGCCAGCGCGGCATGGATGCCGGCGAGCGGGCCGTGAAAGCCGATGAAACGGTCGCCGAAGCTCTGGATTGCCGGCAGCGCGATCGCCGGGTCGTTGCTGTTGAGATGAAGTTCGCTCACCTGCGGGCGCAGGCGGTTTGCGACATGGTCGATGAGGCGGCCTTTGCCGAACGGCAGCAGCGCTTTGGCCTCGCCCATTCTCGACGACTTGCCGCCGCTCAGGATCACTCCAGGGAAGAGCGCACTCATGCCGACTGCCTCGAAGTCTGTCCAGTGTTAATGGGCGGCGTGACAATCTTGACCGTGGCGCCGTTTACAGTGAAACTTGCCATGGCTGATGTTATCCGCAGCGCGCCCTTGAGATTGGGATGGAGGGCCATTGAGCGTATCCGTGAACGATGTGCTTCATCGTCTATAGATCGACTAGGTCCCGTTCAAAAAGTATGGAGCTAAATTTTCTGTCGCGAAACTCTTTCGGCCTCGCGCTGTATTGTCGTGCAAGCGTAAGCTAATCTTTCAACGTCACAGAAGCGGCAATTTTCTCGATCGTCGCTTGAAGCGTGACAAACTTCTCTTCGTCGGCGCTTCCGAGCAGACGAATTACCCGAGTACCTTTAACGCCCAAATACTGCAAGAAGCTCTTCTTTCTTCCTCTGTCGTTATAGGTTCCCTTTAGCAGATAACCATTTGTGCCCGCGAAGGCAGTTTCTTTCTCCATGGTGACCTTCGCCGCTCGGAAGCCTGTCGTTGTTCTCAGGGCGCGCTCTGCCAGTGTCGCAAGATTCGATAAGTCTCCGCTTACCTGTGCTTCCGTCACGGTCATCATGGGCTGMAGCCCTTCGGGATCAACGTTCTTGTTCCCGACCATCATCGATACAGTGCTACCACCGAAGGTATCTATGATGTTGAAAGGCTCAGCGATTTCGATTTTGAACGGCAGAACCGACAATTGTTCATGAAGCGATGGCGCTGGTCCTGTGGAAACGGACGCGTATGCCGTTTTCACAACTCTTGGGTCCAATGCACTCTCTTGCGGAACTTGAAAGGTAATCAAGACGGTCTTTTTTCCACCATAAAGCGCTATCCACTTGTCGAGGACAATGCCATTCTGCTCTTGGGTGCCATGCAGTAACGGAACCATTTCTCCGTTGGCGATCTTGATGTGCTCTCGGTCAGTCACCGTTATGCCCTGGGTCGCAAAACCTTTCGCGGCGTCTTCCGGATCGTCGAAGAGCGTTGACACCTGCTCCATCGCTTCGAGAGGGAGCTCGAACACGAACAGGCTGCCCCCCTTTTCC
>NZ_JBFUFF010000127.1:0-15877 GCF_056403555.1 Rhizobium sp. P2_G2 | reverse complement strand
TGTCGAGGCCACGCGCGAGATAGGGAATGGTCCAACCGGCGGAAAAGTCCTTTGTGGTGATCGTCTTGGTGTCCGGCAGAAAGGTGCCCTCGAAGCCGGGATCGGCCCAGTTGGCGGCGACGGTCAGCTTCGTCGTCTGACCGGCCGGCGCCACGGAGAAGCGGCCCGAGCCGTTGAGCGACAGTTCCATCGAGAAGTCGAAGCCTTTTTCCAGCAAATCACGGCCGACAGGCCGGTTGATGCCGGTGTCGGAAACCGACTGATTGTCATAGTAAGTATTCTCGAAGTTCGGTTTGTAGGCGGTGATGCCGCGCATGCCGGGCTCGAATGGAACCGGTTGAGCGTTGTCGATGCGGATATCGGCGTTGGAGCGGATGCCGGTTATGTCGGCAATATTCATCACCAGGAAGGCGCGGTCGAGATCCGGCGTGCCCTCGACCTGGGCGAGACTTGCGGCGACGTCCTTGCCGAACCGGCCCTTGAGCGCCATTTTGGCATTGTAGACCGGCAGCGAATAGATCGACAGCTTTCGCGCTTCCGTCTGCAGCTTGGCGTCGATATCAAGCATTTCAGGCATGACCAGCGCCCATTCGGTGACCTTGACCCAGGTCACCGTGCCGTTCTGGTTCGTCTGGCTGCGGTTGACGGAAAACGGCACGGCGAGATAGGGGCCGTTCAGCACCTGCTGGCCGCCCCAGCCCTTGGCAATGGTCGCCGACACCTGATTGGCGCGGTCGGAACGCTCGTCGACGAGCGTCCAGACGAGCAGGGTCGGAATGAGCAGCAGCATCGACAAGATGCCGATGATGATGAATTTTACACCCGGCAAGCGCATGAAACCGGCAAAGCCGCCGCCCCGCGGCTGGACATCGTCAGTTGCGGGCGACACTTGCGGCGCACCGGGCGAAGGATTGGACTGGTCTTCGGATATGGACATACGACACCCCCTGTCGGTTGAAACCCGCAAGCTGCGGGCTTCGACAGTTGACGCCGCGATTGCGGCCTGAACGCTGCAGAAATTTGCCGGATTCCGGACGGATTTCCGGCAAATCTAAGAAATCCAGCCTGACGACAGCAAATGAGCCGGCGAAGCTCAACAGATCGCCCCGCCGCCGGCGACGATCTTGTAGGATAATAACGCGTTCGTGCCCGGCAACCGGCGATTCGGAGGTGGGTGCGATCAGGGAAACCGCAGCGCACAGCGCCACGGTTTTCGGCTCGCCTCAGTCTTTCTTGACCGGCGGGATGACACGCAGCGACAATTCCATCAATTGCTTCGGCGTTGCGGCGCTCGGCGCGTTCATCAGCAGGTCCTGCGCCTGCTGGTTCATCGGGAAGAGCGTGATCTCGCGCAGGTTCCTGGCGCCGACCAAGAGCATGACGACGCGGTCGATACCGAAGGCGCAACCGCCATGCGGCGGGGCGCCGTATTGGAAGGCACGGTACATGCCGCCGAAACGCTCCTCGACGTCCGCCTGGCTGAGACCGACGATTTCGAAGGCCTTGACCATGGCTTCCGGCGACTGGTTGCGGATCGAGCCCGAAGCGATTTCGAAGCCGTTGCAGACCGCGTCATACTGATAGGCCTTGAGCGACAGCGGATCCTGCGTCTGCAGCGCTTCGAGACCACCCTGCGGCATCGAGAATGGGTTGTGGGCGAAGTCGACCTTCTTCTCTTCTTCGCTCCACTCAAAGAAGGGGAAATCGACGATCCAGCAAAGTTCGAAGCGATCGCGGTCGACCAGGTTCAGCTCTTCGCCGACCTTGGTGCGCGCCTCACCGGCGAACTTGTAGAATTTCGACGGCTCGCCGGCGACGAAGAAGCAGGCGTCGCTCTCATCGAGGCCGAGCTGGGTGCGGATCGCTTCGGTGCGTTCGGGGCCGATGTTCTTGGCGAGCGGGCCGGCGCCTTCGAGCACCGCACCTTCCTGGCGCCAGAAGATATAGCCGAGGCCCGGTTGGCCGACCGACTGCGCCCAGGCGTTCATGCGGTCGCAGAAGGCGCGGCTGCCGCCGGTCTTGGCCGGGATTGCCCAGACCTCGACCTTCGGGTTGTTGGCGATCATGTTGGCGAACACCTTGAAGCCGGAGCCGGCGAAATGCTCGGTGACGGCTTCCATGACGATCGGGTTGCGCAGGTCTGGCTTGTCGGAACCATATTTGCGGATCGCCACGTCGTAGGGAATGCGCGGCCATTCCTTGGTGACCGGCTTGCCGTCGGCGAATTTCTCGAACACCGAGGTCATCACCGGCGCCATGGTGTTCCAGACGTCTTCCTGGGTGACGAAGCTCATTTCCACGTCGAGCTGGTAGAATTCGCCCGGCAGACGGTCGGCGCGCGGATCTTCGTCGCGGAAGCAGGGCGCGATCTGGAAATAGCGATCGAAGCCGGCGACCATCAGCAGCTGCTTGTACTGCTGCGGCGCCTGCGGCAGCGCGAAGAACTGGCCGGGATGGATACGCGACGGCACGAGGAAGTCGCGCGCGCCTTCTGGCGACGAGGCCGTCAGGATCGGCGTCGTATATTCGCCGAAGCCGATTGTCGTCATCTGGTTGCGCATTTCCGAAACGATCTGGGTGCGCTTGACGATGTTCTTGTGCAGCGTCTCGCGCCGCAGGTCGAGGAAGCGATATTTCAGCCGCACGTCTTCCGGGTAATCAGGCTCGCCGAACACCGGCAATGGCAGTTCCTTAGCGGCAGACAGCAGTTCGATCTCCTGGGCATAGAGCTCGATCTCGCCGGTCGCCATGTTCTTGTTGATGGTGTCCTCGATGCGGGCCTTGACCATGCCATCGATGCGGATCACCCACTCGCCGCGCACCTTCTCAGCCATTGAGAAAGCCGGCGAATCGGGGTCGGCCACGACCTGGGTGATGCCGTAATGGTCGCGCAGGTCAATGAACAGCAAACCGCCATGGTCGCGGACGCGATGCACCCAGCCGGAGAGACGGACGGTAGAACCGACGTCGGATTTCCTGAGGGCGGCGCAAGTGTGGCTGCGATAGCGGTGCATGGAGTCAGTCCTGAATGTCTGTCGTCCGGGTCGAAACGCCCGGATTCTTGGGGCTCATCAAATCGGCGGGACAAGCGCATGCTGCGCCCGATTTGTCAAGGCGCAAGGCGGTTTCGCTCGGCGTTGCCGATTTAGCATAAGTGAACGCAACCCCGCCGAAACGGCGATGCACGCCGATCCTCCCAAAAATGGTCGAGCCGACCGCATGGGCATCGGCTATAGCGATCGTGCAGGCATCGGCAGTGCGTATCTGATCAAGGATGATTTCCTGTTCTGAAGCGATCGAAAAGGTATTTTCCATGCGACATGCACCAGCCCCATCGATCAGCATCGAAATCACATCGCGCGTCGCCGACATCAATCACGCGCCGTCCGCCGCCGACAACACAGTGACGCTTGACGAGGATACGAGCTTTACCTTTTCGGCGGATACGTTCGGCTTCACCGACATGGAAGACGGAAACACACTGAAGGCCGTCATCATCACCGCCCTGCCCGACGCAGGCACGCTGACGCTCAATAATGTCGCGGTCACGGTCGACCAGTCGATCGACGCGAGCGACCTTGCGCATCTGGTCTGGACGCCGTCGGCCAATGCCAACGGCGACGTTTCCTCGCTGAAATTCAAGGTAGAGGACAGTGGCGGCACTGCCAATGGTGGCGTCGACATATCAGACGAACATGCGATCAATTTCTCCGTCACACCCGAACCGGATACGCCAACCGGCACCAGCAAGACGATCACGATCGACGAAGATGCGACCTACACATTCAGCGAAGCCGATTTCGGTTTCCATGATGCGGACGGCGATGTTCTCGGCGGCATCGAATTTCTAACTGGCCCCACAGGCGGCAAGCTCAAGGTCGGCTTCCAGGATCTGCTCTTCAACACTTTCTACAATAAAGATGCCAATCCTGACTCCGATGCCAATATTCTCAACACCGGGCAGATGAAGTGGACGCCGCCAAAGAATCTCGAAGGCAAGGCAGTCGCGACCATCACCTTCATCGTCGAGGACACGACTGGTCGTGAGGATCCAGTGACCCGGACGCTGACGATCAATATCAAGGATGAGACCGACACCTTCACCGGCACCAGCGGGCCGGACAAGCTCAAGGGCACGATGGGCCACGATGTCCTCGACGGCGGGCGCGGCAACGATACGCTCAATGGCGGCGACGGATCGGACACGTTCATCTTCGCTCACAAATACGGCCAGGACACGATTGTCGATTTCACTGCGACCGGCAAGAACCACGATGTCATCGACCTCTCGGATTTTGGCTTCAAGAACTTCAACGATCTACGCTTCAATCACATGTTCGAGCACGGCCACGATGTCTGGCTCGATGAGGGGCATGGTGACCTGCTGATCATCAAGCACATCGGAATCCCGGATTTCATCAAGAGCGACTTCATCCTGTGAGTGAGATGGTGCGCCCTGGCTTGCAGCATGGAATATGACGGTCCGCGTCATCCGCCATTGTGAAGCACTGCGGCTGAACGAGCACGATCCGCCAAATTTGCTTGGACTATGTCGCTTTTTCGGTGTTCTCCGGCGACGGTGCCGTTAAGATCGCCATCGATCGGCTGATTCAGGCGCGGTCCATTCCACATCGATGCCCATTCATGCGCAAGCTCATCCCGCTCGTCCCGCTGCTCACCTCCACCTCGCTGCTTTTGTTTGCCAATGCGCTGCAATCGCTGCTGATCGCCTGGCGGGGAACGAATGAGGGTTTTCCCACCTCGCTGATCGGCCTGATCACGGGTGTCTACTATCTCGGCTTCGCCATCGGCTGCGCTCATATCACGCCGCTGATCCGCGCCATCGGCCATATCCGCACCTTCTCGGCCATGGCGGCGATCACCACGTCATCGATCATCCTCTCCGGCCTTGCGGTCGATCCGGTGGTCTGGGTGGTGGTGCGCCTGGTCAACGGCTATTGCCTGGCGATCCTGTTCGGCATCATCGAGAGCTGGCTCAACGCCAAGGTCGACAATTCGATCCGGGCGCGCGTGCTGTCGGTCTATCGCTATTGCGACCTCTCTTCGAGCACCGCGGCGCAATTCTTCCTGCCCTGGTTCGGCGGCCAGGGCTTCGTCCTGTTCGGCATCGCGGCCATGGTGTTTTCGCTGTCGCTGACGCCGATCTCGCTCGCCGACAAATCAAGCCCGGCGGCACCCGATCCGATGCGCTTCAACCTGCGTTTCCTGATGGGCATCTCGCCGCTGGCCGCCACCGGCTGCGTCGCCGTCGGGTTTACCAACACCGTCTATCGCGCGCTTGGCCCCGTCTATTGCGTCAAGCTCGGCTTCGATACCAATGGTGTTGCGGCGTTCATGGTGGCGAGCATCCTGTCGGGTGTGGTGCTGCAATATCCGCTCAGCTATTTCTCCGACAAGCATGGCCGGCGGGCCGCCATCCTGGTCTCGACCGGCGGCGGACTGGCGGCAAGTGCGCTCATATTCCTGTTTGCCGGCGATCATTTATGGCTCAACGTCATCGGCGTCTTCGTGCTCGGCTCTTTCTCCATGCCGCTCTATTCGCTGTGTTCGGCGCATGCCAATGACCGCGCCGGTCCCGGCCAGTTCGCCATGGTGTCAGCCGGCATCCTGTTCTTCTGGGCGATCGGCGCGGTAGCGGGGCCGCCGACGGCCTCGCTTTTCATGGGCTGGCTCGGACCCGGATCCCTGTTCGGCTTCGTCGCCGCCACCCAGGCGATCTTTGTCGCCTACACGGTCATGCGCGTTATTCAGCGGCCGGAAGCAGCTGCCGGACGGTGAAAATACTGTAGCAAGCTTCAGAATCACTTGCTTTTTCCGTATGAGAGGAAGATGAACGGACACTCCCTCCGGGAGATCTGTTTCCCTCAATAGCGCATACCCGACGAACAAGAGATTTGATGCTTATCATTTCCGATACTGCCAGCCTGCAACAGGCGTGCGATACACTCGCTCAAAGCGAATTTGTCGCGGTGGACACCGAATTCCTGCGCGAGACGACGTTCTGGCCGCAGCTCTGCCTGATCCAGCTCTCCGGGCCGGCGCTCGACGCGATCGTCGATCCGCTGGCGCCGGGCCTTGATCTCGCGCCCTTCTTCCGGCTGATGGCCGACGCCAAAGTGGTCAAGGTGTTCCATGCCGCGCGCCAGGACATCGAAATCATCTTCAATCGCGGCGGGCTGATCCCGCATCCGATCTTCGACACGCAGGTCGCGGCGATGGTCTGCGGCTTCGGCGATTCCGTCTCCTACGACACGCTGGTGCAGAAGATCGTCAACGTGCAGCTCGACAAGTCCTCGCGCTTCACCGACTGGAGCCACAGGCCGCTCAGCGAGAAGCAGCTGGACTATGCGATTGCCGACGTCACCCATCTCAGAGACGTTTACCTCACTCTCAAGGCCGAACTCGAACGCGAGGGGCGAACGGAGTGGCTGTCGGAGGAAATGGCCGTCCTCGAATCGCGCGAGACCTATGACCTGCATCCCGACAATGCCTGGGAGCGCTTGCGGATGCGCATCCGCAAGCCGATCGAGCTCGCCATCCTCAAGAATCTTGCCGCCTGGCGCGAGCGCGAGGCGCGGTCACGCGACGTGCCGCGCGGCCGGGTATTGAAAGACGATGCGATCTTCGAGATCGCCCAGCAGGCGCCGAAGGATATCGAGGCATTGGCACGGTTGAGGACCATTCCGAAAGGTTATGAGCGCTCCCAGGCGGGAGGCGCGATCATCGCCCAGGTCAATGCGGCACTGGCGATCCCCAAGACGGACCTGCCGAGAATCCCCCGCCCACCCGCGGCGCCCGAAGGGACCGGCGCGGCCGTGGAAATGCTGAAAGTGCTGCTCAAGCTGATTGCCGAAAAGAACGGCGTGGCAACCAAGATCATCGCTACCGGCGACGACCTCGACCTGCTCGCCGCCAAGGGCGAAGAGGCGGATGTCGCGGCGCTGAAGGGCTGGCGGCGCGACCTCTTCGGCCTGCCGGCGCTTAAGCTCATCCGCGGCGAGATCGCGCTGCGCTTCGTCAATCGCAGGGTGGATTTGGTGGAGATCAGTGCGGTCGGATAGCCGGCTCGCGCCCGAAATCGGCAAAAAGCGCCGCCGGACATTTCCGACGGCGCGTTGCATGCTAATTCAACATCTTAGATGTGGAATTTGAAGTCGCTGAGGTCGAGATCCTTGATCGTGCTGTGGTCGAAGTGGATGTGCACCGCATCGCCATGGCCGAAGCTGATCTCGTAGTCTGTCTTGCTGATCTTTTCGATATCCAGGTTGGCAAATTTCGTGCCCTTGCCGAAGCCCTCGATGTCGAGGATGTCGTGATCCTTGCCGGCGGCATCGAAGTCGGTGATCGTGTCGACCTTGTCGCCCTTGTGGAACTCGAACGTGTCGGAGCCGGCGCCGCCGGTCAGCGTGTCATTGCCCTTGCCGCCCCAGAGCGTGTTGTCGCCGGTATTGCCGACTAGGGTGTTGTTGCTGTCGTTGCCGGTGACGTCAAGGTCACCCTTGCCCTGAAGCTTTGCAGCCTCGACATTGTCATTCTTGCTGAGATCGATGTTCACCGATCCGATCGCGGTGTCATAGCCGCCCTTGTTGCCGGCCGCTTCCACGATCTGGTCCTTGCCGCCGCTCAGCACATAGGTGTCGTCGCCGTTGCCGCCAGTCAGGACGTTCTTGCCCGCGCCACCCGAGAGCAGGTCGTTGTCGTCGCCGCCATAGAGCTTGTCGTTGCCGTAGCCGCCGTAGAGGTGATCCTTGCCGCCATTGCCATAGAGCTTGTCGTCAAGATTGCCGCCAGAGAGGTCGTTGGCCGAATTGTTGCCATTGATGATGTAGCTCTGCTTGTCGATCCAGGCAGCGAGGCTCTTGTCGCTTGCCAGGATCTTGCCGCTCAGGCCAAGATCTTCGATTGAATAAAGCTCAGCCTTGCCGTGACCGACGCTGAGACCGTCTAGCGCAGTGATCGCCTTCGCCCGATTATGGTCAACCAGGCCGCTGAAGCTCAGAGCACCGGTCAGGCTGACATAGTCGCCGTCCTTCTGATAAAGCGTGGCCGTCTGCACGCCCTTCTTCGATGTGTAGCTGAACTTGTTCATATAGCCCTGCGAGAACAGGTCCTTCAGCGAAATGTCGTCGACATTGAAATCGAAGTTGCCTGCAGCATTGTCGATCGTGATATTTGGCATTCCTGGTCCCCGTTTTGGTGTGTCCGCCGATGACCAGAAAGCTAGCGGGCAAACATTACGAAAGGCAGGATTCGAAATACTAAGATTTTAACGACCGATGCGAATTTTCCAAAAAAGAGAAAAAAATGGGCCGAATGGCGGCAGTTTTGGCGTTATTTTGACCGACATCAAATTACAATTTACCAATATATAGACCTGAATCGTGCGAGGCGGGCCTCTACTTGACATTCATCATTCGAAGCGAAATGCCAATTTCTTGCCGGTCAGCTTGGCAAGCTGTTGCAACCGTCCATCAAGGCGCTCCCCAGCGAATTCGGAATATTCCGGCGGCACCACGAATTCCAGGTCTAATCCGCTTGCGGCATCGCGCGGCCGCTCGAACCTGAGGTGCCGGACAATGCCGGGCATCGAGGCGGAGAACAGGTAGACCACACGCAGCATACCGCCCAACAGCTTGGCCAGGTCGAGCAGGCGCGGCGTGGCGATGGTGGTCAGCGCGCTGGTCGCTCCGTCGTCATAAAGCCCCTCGAAGCGATAATAATTGGCGAGCGCGACATAGGCGCGGCCGGGATGGGTAATGCCGATGAAGGAGGAGTGGGCGATGAGGTTGAGTGCCTGCGGACCACGATAGTCGGGATGGGCGCGCCAGCTGATATCGGCAAGCAGGCAGGCGGTCTGCCGATAGCGCGACTCCTCCAGCGTCTCCTCGATGCCGAAGAGCGGCAGCATCTGCCCGGTCCAGGCGGCCAGTTCGCGGGCATGCTCGGGCGAGCGGGCGCGCAGCACTGCCAGCTCGCCGGCGGCGGAGAGCAACGGGTCCTGGTGCTTGATCTGGTCCGGCAGCAGCGAATAGAGATAGCCCTCGCGCACCCCCTGAATGGAAAAGGAAACCTGCGCCGGTTTCATCGCCAGCAGCACTTCACGCATGGCAACGGCGCCGAAGGGCAGCAGCGTGCGGCGCGCGCGCGAGACAGCCTGGTAGGCCGGCTCCTTCTGCTCCTTGTTCTTGATGACGGTGTCAAGGAAGGCAATTACCTCGTCATAGGGCAGGCGATAATCCTGGATCATGTGCAGCGGATAATTGCTGAGCTCCATGTGCAGCTTGGCCAGACTGCGCCAGGTGCYACCAACGGCATAAAAGGTGCGGCCGGCGCCGGCCTTGAGGAAGTCGACGCTGCGCACCTGCTTGCGGGCATAGGCCGCCGCCTTGGTCAGAGAGCCGGCGGCATGTTCGGAGAGGCGGATGCCGCCGAGCGGCGTCGTCATGCCCTTGCCGATAACCGGCCCCTTGACGTCGACCAGTTCCAGCGAACCGCCACCGAGGTCGCCGACAATGCCATCGGCATCGTCATGGCCGCTGACAATGCCGAGTGCGGAATATTTCGCTTCTTCCTCGCCGGACAGCACGCGCACCTTGTGGCCGAGGATCATCTCGGCCTTATGGATGAAATCCGGGCCGTTCTTCGCCTCGCGGGCCGCGGCCGTGGCGAGGATATACATGGTATAGGCGCGCGCCTGGTGCGACAGCGCCTTGAAACGATGCAGCGCCGCAAGCGCACGGGTGACGCTGGCTTCGTCCATGTTGCCGGTCTGCTCCAGGCCCTTGCCGAGCCCGCACATGACCTTTTCGTTGAACAGCATGGTGGGGGCGCGATTAAGCCCCTCATAGATGACCAGTCGGATCGAGTTGGAACCGATGTCGACGACGGACACCGGCTCCATGCCGGGCAGCCGTCCTTGAGCTTCAGATTCGACCATGAAAATCCAGTATCGACCTTATTTGCGGCCGGAGGAGAACCTGCCGGCGATCAGCTTCGGGGCACTCGATTTCAGGGCCTCTCCCCGGCCCGACAGTGACGGATTGGTCATGAAATAGAGCTGAGCGTTGAATGGTTCCTCCCCCTCGCCCACATCCGTCCGCTTCGAAGTTCCGTCGGGCAATATCTCGTAGGATTGTTGGTTGTCAATCAGATTGCCCAGCATGATCTGCGACAGGACCTGCTCGTGCACAGTCTTGTTGACCAGCGGAACCAACGTTTCGACGCGCCGGTCGAGGTTGCGCGGCATCATGTCGGCCGAGCCGATATAGACCAGCGCCTGGTCGTGCGGCAGGCCATGGCCGTTGCCGAAGCAGAAGACGCGACTATGTTCCAGGAAGCGGCCGACGATGGACTTGACGCGGATATTGTCCGACAGGCCCGGCACTTTGGGCCTGAGGCAGCAGATGCCGCGCACCACCAGTTCGATCTTCACGCCGGCCTGGCTGGCGTCATAGAGCGCGTCGATGATATCGGGATCGACGAGCGAATTCATCTTCATCCAGATCGCCGCCGGGCGGCCTGCCCGGGCATGGACGGTTTCCTCCTCGATATGCTGCAGGATGCGCTTGCGCAGCGTATAGGGCGAGACGGCGAGCTTCATGCCGGCTTCGGGCTCGCCATAGCCGGTGATGAAATTGAAGACATTGGCCATGTCGTGGGCGATCACCGGATTGCATGTGAAGTAAGAGAGGTCGGTGTAGATCTTGGCGGTGACCGGGTGATAGTTGCCGGTGCCGAGATGGCAATAGGTGCGCAGCCTACGGTCCTCGCGGCGTATCACCATGCTCATCTTGGCATGCGTCTTGAGTTCGATGAAGCCGAACACGACTTGGACGCCGGCATGTTCCAAGTCGCGCGCCCAGCGGATATTGGCCTCCTCGTCGAAACGGGCCTTGAGCTCGACCAGAGCCGTCACCGACTTGCCGGCTTCGGCGGCGTCGATCAGGGCGCGCACGATCGGGCTGTCGTTCGAGGTGCGGTAGAGCGTCTGCTTGATCGCCACGACATCCGGATCGCGCGCGGCCTGAATCAGGAACTGCACCACCACGTCGAAGGACTCGTAGGGGTGATGGACGATCATGTCCTTCTCGCGGATGGCCGCCAGGCAATCGCCCGCATGTTCGCGCACGCGCTCGGGATAGCGGGCATTGTAGGGGGGAAAGCGCAGGTCGTCGCGCGGCGCCTTGACGATTTCGGACAGCGTGTTGAGCGCCAGGAAACCGGGCAGCACCGCCGTTCGGTTTTCCGGCACGCCGAGTTCCTGGGTGACGAAATGGCGGAGCGATTGCGGCATTTCCGAATCCGTCTCGATGCGGATCACCGAACCACGGCGACGGCGCTTGAGCGCCGTTTCAAAGAACTGCACCAGGTCTTCGGCTTCTTCCTCGACTTCGATATCGCTGTCGCGAATGACCCGGAACGTGCCCCAGCCATTGACCTTATAGCCTGGGAACAGTTTTTCGATGAACATCAGCACCGTGTCTTCGAGCGTGATGTAGCGCAGCACACCGCTCTGGTCGGGCAGGCGGACGAAGCGGTCGAGCGCCGGCGGCAGGCGGATCAGCGCCGTCATCGGCTCCTTGCCCGACAGGCTGGTCAGCTGCAGGCCCATGGAAAAGCCGAGATTCGGAATGAACGGGAACGGATGGGCCGGGTCGATGCAGAGCGGCGTCAGGACCGGGAAGATCGCCTCGTCGAATTCCTTTTCCAGCCAGCGCTTGTCTTCCTTGCCGATCGCGCCCGGCCGGACGATGAGGATGTCCTCGCGCGCCAGATATTGCTGCAGCACGGCCAGAGCCGCCTGCTGCTCCATCTGCAGATTGTTGATTTCCTTGAGGATCGCCTCGAGCTGCTCGCTCGGCGAGCGACCATCCGGGCTCTTGATCGTGATGCCGGCGCGCACCTGGCCTTCAAGGCCGGCGACACGCACCATGAAGAACTCGTCGAGATTGTCGGCGGAAATCGACAGGAAGCGGACGCGTTCGAGCAGCGGATGGTTGGTGTTGAGGGTTTCCTCGAGGACGCGACGATTGAACTGCAGCCAGGAAAATTCCCGGTTGATGAAACGATCCGGACTGCTGCGCAGACCCGATTCGGGGATCGCATCCAGTGGCGCCACCAACGAATTCGTCTCCAACGCAGTCGCGCTCATGGGAATTTCCGTCTCGAAATTCATCGCTTTGTCCGTCTTTTTCCGATGTGATGATAACAGGATGACGATAGTTGGATGACAGTCAAGCGTCAGCTTGATGTTCGTTCAACACTTCGGCGGCAAGCGCCCGCGTGATCCTGCCGCCTCTTGCCAGAGCCAGATGATCGAGCCTGTCGACGATCTTCTGTGCGGCTTCCAGCGAGCGCTCCATACGGCTTACGATATAGTCGATCAGCTTGTCATCGATCATCAATTGCCGGTCGGCGAACAGCTTTATCAGGATCTGGCCGAGCAGCGCCTCATCGGGCGGGCCGATCTCGACCACGGTCGCCGCCTTAAGCCGCGAGGCGAGATCGGGCAAGCTGACGTTCCAGGCTGAGAGGCGGCTGCGCGCAGTGATCAGCAAGCTCGTGCCGTGGGCGCGCACCGCATTGATGACATGAAACAGGATTGTCTCGTCAAAGCCTTCGCGATCGGCATCTTCCAAGAGGACAGGCCCCTCGCCTGCTCTGAGCACCGCATCGCTCCCGGGCATGGCCGAGATCGCGGTCGCGCCGCTCTTCTTCCGCCAGACTTCAGCCAGGTGCGACTTGCCGGAACCGGCAGGCCCACTGATCACCACCACGGGCGACGGCCAGTCTGGCCAGCGATCGATAATCGCAGCAGCAGCGCTCAGCGGTTCGGACACAACGAGATCGTCGCGTCCGCTCGCCGGCTGATGGGCAAAGGAGAGCGGCAACTGCTTGGAGCGCTGGTTTTTCTTCTCGGCGGAACTCATCTTACTTCTCGAGGGTGATCACCGAGGTCGTGTTCACGGCGATGGCAGCAGGACCTTCTTCAAGTGCCTCCGGCCCGGACACGCCGTGATACAAATCACTCTCAAGATACCGCGAAATCGCATAACGCACCAGCACCGCGATGGAGGCCGAGGTTGGAACGGCCACCATCAAGCCAACGAAACCGAACAGCGCCCCGAAGGCGAGCAGCGAGAACATCAGCCAGACCGGATGCAGGCCGACCTTTTCGCCGATGAGTTTTGGCTGCAGGATATAGCCATCCATGAACTGACCGAACAAAAAGATTCCGGCAATCAGGATAACCCACGGATAATTCGGCCAGAACTGCACGAGTGCAATGCCGATGGACACCATGAAGCCAAGCAGCGAGCCGAGATAGGGCACGAAGGAAATCACCCCGGACATGATGCCGATCAGCAGGCCGAAATTCAGCCCGGCCGCCGAGAGCGCCGAGCCGTAGAAGATCGCCAGGATCAGGCAGATGGTGCCCTGCCCGCGCACGAAGCCGGCAATCGCATCGTTCATCTGGGAAGCGAGGTCGCGGACCGTGGCGAGATAGTCACGCGGCACCCAGCTGTCGAGCTTGGCCACCATGTTGTCCCAGTCGAGCAGCAGGTAAAAGGCAACAACGGGCGTGATCACCAGCAGGGACATGACGTCGACCAACGCCTTGCCCGACGACCAGATCTGCACGAAGACGCCGATGATGAAGCTGACGCCCTGGCCGATATATTTCGACAGATCGTCCTTGATGTTGCCCATCTGCGATTTGAGCCAGGCCGGCACCAGATGCGAATTGCTGTCGGTCACCATATGCTGCAACTGCGTCACATAGCCCGGAACCTTAGCGCCGAAATCGACCGCCTGGGCCGCCAGCGACGGCACGATGATGATGAGCGCGACGACCAGCAAAACAATGGACGACAGAAGGATGAACGTGGTTGCGGCGAGGCGGCTGAGGCCAATGCGCTGCAGCCGGTCGGCAACCGGATCAAGGAAGTAGGCAAGCGCCATCCCCGCCAAAAAGGGCAGCAAGATCGTGGAAAATAGCCACAAAAAGGCGATGAACAGGGCGAGTACGAGCAGCCAGAAGTAAATCTGCCGGCTAAGGACCTTGCCTGTGATGTGGGGGGCCATGGTGCGCTCGCTATGGTCGGTTCATGCAAGGCAATACGAGGCATGGCGGAGACGGTCAAGCATTTGCGACCCAGCAGCCGCCACCCATGTCAACAAAGAACGGCTGCGTGCTCCGTAAGGATTTCGCTGATGACATGCCGAGCACTCTCCGCCAAGGGCGGGTTGGTGTCCCAATAATAAGGCAGTTGCACAAGCGCCTGAGCCAGCGCACGTGCCCTCGCCCGCGTCCAGGTCGCGTCGTCTGCGCCAACCATCTGCCGCAGCAGCGGCCGCACATCTGCCGGCAACAGGTTCCAGGCCATCTGCAGGTCGTCACAGGGGTCGCCGACTCCGATGCCGGAGAAATCAATCACGGCGGCAAACCGGTCATCGACGAGGAGCAAATTGCCCGACGCCAGATCGCCGTGCAGCCAAACCGGCGGCGCCGTCCAGCGAGGCGCCTGGAGCGCTGCCTCCCAGATTATCGTCACGGCAACCGTGTCGATTTCGCCTTCAAGCGCCTTGATGTCGCGGCGTACCTGTTCGTCGAATGCCGGCAATTGGCGGCGCATGATTGCGCCTTCTGCAGGCGGCATATGTCTCAATGACAGAATGAAATCCGCGAGCGAGCGGACAAGGCGCGTTGGATCGGCAATAGCGCCGACCACGGGATTGCGGCCTTCGAGCCAGCTCATCACCGACCAGCACCATGGATAGCCTTCGCCAGGTACGCCCCTGCCGAGCAAGCGCGGGATCGAAACAGACAATCGTCCAACGAAATGCGGCAACCATGCCTGTTCGTTGCCGATACCATCGACGGCCCAGTGAATGCGCGGCATCCGCACCACCATGTCGTCGCCGAGGCGGAACATGGCATTGTCCGTCCCAGTCGATGCGACACGTCGGATTTCCAGATCCGACCATTGCGGAAACTGCGAGACGATCAGCCGACGCACAAGAGTTTCGTCGATCATCAATTCATCCGCGTGCATTCTTTCGGTCGGCATCTCATTCACCTCTGCTGCTTCGACTGCGGAACAATCCCTCTAAACGAGCTATTCCACCGGGACAACCGGCAGCGGATCCGGCCGAAAGCGAGACAGGCTGATGGTTTTGTGGCATGCCGGTCTTCGTCTCCGAGTCCTGCGACAAAGCCGATTTCATGACCGTACCGACTGAGCATCCCTTCCCCTTCGATCCGACCTACGGCATGACGCTCGACCAGTTGCGGGCGATCCGGCCGCCCGAAGCGCCGCCGGGTTTCGACGAATTCTGGAAAGCCCGCTATCAGCAGGCGCTGGCAGTCGAGGCTCAGTTCCAGCTCCGCCGCAGCGCCAGCCAGCATCCGGACTGGGAGGTGCTTGACATCACCTATATGTCCACCGGCGCCTTCAGGATCGGCGGCTGGCTGCTTCTGCCGAAGACGGGCGTGATCCGGCGCGGGCTGGTTGTCGGCCATGGCTATAGCGGCCGCGAGGCGCCGGATTTCGACATTCCGGTCGAGGAAACGGCGATCCTCTTTCCCTGCTATCGCGGCCTGTCGCGCAGCGCCCGCCCGCCGATCTCGACCAATTCCGTCTGGCATGTGCTGCACGATATCGACAAGCCGGATTCCTACATCATCGCCGGCTGCGTCGACGACCTCTGGGTGGCGGTGTCGACGCTGATCGCGCTCTATCCTTGGCTCGACGGCAAGGTGGGCTATAGCGGCATCAGCTTCGGCGGCGGCATCGGTGCGCTCGGCATCCCGTTCGACCCGCGCATCGATCGCGGCTATCTCAATGTGCCGACC
>NZ_JBFUFF010000126.1:0-15900 GCF_056403555.1 Rhizobium sp. P2_G2 | reverse complement strand
CAGTTCTATTTCCGCACGACGGACGTGACGGGCATCGTCACGCTTCCGGAAGGCACGGAAATGGTCATGCCGGGCGACAACGTGGCCGTTGACGTCGAGCTGATCGTTCCGATCGCGATGGAAGAGAAGCTGCGCTTCGCTATCCGCGAAGGCGGCCGTACCGTCGGCGCCGGCATCGTCGCCTCCATCGTCGAGTAATCGATTGACGTGAATGCGGGCAGGGGCGTTTGTCCCTGCCTCATTTATAGAAGAACAAGAACGCTGTCCGTCAATCGGACAAGACATTCAAGGACTAGTCGAATGAACGGCCAGAACATCCGCATCCGCCTGAAGGCGTTTGATCACCGGATCCTCGATGCCTCCACGCGCGAAATCGTGTCGACCGCCAAGCGCACCGGTGCGCAGGTTCGTGGTCCGGTGCCGCTGCCGACCCGCATCGAGCGCTTCACTGTCAACCGCTCGCCGCATGTGGACAAGAAGAGCCGCGAACAATTCGAGATGCGCACTCATAAGCGTCTTCTCGATATCGTCGATCCGACCCCGCAGACCGTTGACGCGCTGATGAAGCTCGATCTCGCTGCCGGTGTGGACGTCGAGATCAAGCTCTGACGAAGAGCCTGGCGTGAGCCAATAACAAGGAAGGTACGTGGCGCAAGCCAACGGCTTCCAAACCGGAAACCCCAAGGCAGTGATGCCTGAGGGAATCTTTAAACAAGAGGCGTGAAGGGGCTTGCCCCGTCAGGAACTCTCAAGAGGACGAACCAATGCGTTCAGGTGTAATTGCACAGAAACTGGGCATGACCCGCATCTACACAGATGCCGGCGAGCATGTTCCCGTCACGGTGTTGCGCATGGAAAGCTGCCAGGTGGTGGCCCAGCGCACGGAAGAGAAGAACGGCTATACCGCCGTTCAGCTCGGCGTCGGCGTGGCCAAGGTCAAGAACGTGTCGAAGGCTTCCCGCGGCAGCTTTGCTGTCGCCCAGGTCGAGCCGAAGGCCAAGCTGGCCGAATTCCGCGTCTCGGCCGACAACATGCTCGACGTCGGCACGGAACTGGCTGCCAGCCATTTCATCGCAGGCCAGTTGGTCGATGTGACCGGCACCTCGGTCGGTAAGGGTTTTCAGGGTGCTATGAAGCGCCACAATTTCGGCGGTCTGCGCGCCACGCACGGCGTGTCCGTCTCTCACCGTTCGCATGGTTCGACTGGTAACCGCCAGGATCCGGGCAAGGTCTTCAAGAACAAGAAGATGGCCGGCCACATGGGTCAGACGCGCGTCACCACGCAGAACCTCGAAGTCGTCTCGACCGATGACGATCGCGGCCTGATCCTGGTTCGCGGCGCAGTCCCCGGTTCCAAGGGTTCGTGGATCCTCGTCCGCGACGCCATCAAGTCGGGTGTCCCGGCCGACGCTCCGCGTCCGGCTGGCGTCCGCGCAGCGAAGTAAGGGGGCCGTGATGGATCTCGCAATCAAGACACTCGAAGGCAAGGACGCCGGCACGATCTCTCTCTCGGATGAGATTTTCGGCCTCGATCCGCGCGAAGACATCATTGCCCGCATGGTGCGCTACCAGCTCGCCAAGAAGACGCAGGGCACGCATCGCACCAAGACGCGCGCCGAAATCGCCCGCACCGGCAAGAAGATGTACAAGCAGAAGGGTACGGGCCGCGCCCGCCACCATTCGGCTCGTGCACCCCAGTTCCGTGGCGGTGGTCGCGCGCATGGCCCGGTGGTCCGCTCCTATGAGCACGACCTGCCGAAGAAGATCCGCGCTCTGGCGCTCCGTCACGCCCTGTCTGCCAAGATCAAGGCTTCGGAAGTGATCATCGTCGATGATCTGGTGGCGGCGGAAGCCAAGACCAAGTCGCTCATCGGTGCGTTTGCCGGCCTCGGCCTCACCAATGCGCTGTTCATCGGCGGCGCCGAGCTCGACGCCAACTTCAAGCTCGCCGCCCAGAACATCCCGAACGTGGACGTTCTGCCGGTTCAGGGCATCAACGTTTATGACATTCTGCGCCGCAACACGCTCGTGCTGTCCAAGGCTGCGGTTGAAGCTCTGGAGGAGCGGTTCAAATGACTGATCTTCGCCACTACGACGTAATCCGCACCCCGGCGATTACCGAAAAGTCGACCTTCGTTTCCGAAAACAACCAGGTTGTTTTCAACGTTGCGCTGGACGCTTCCAAGCCGGAAATCAAGGCTGCCGTCGAAGCCCTCTTCGGCGTCAAGGTCAAGGCCGTCAACACGCTGGTCCGCAAGGGCAAGACGAAGCGGTTCAAGACCACGATCGGCACGCAGCAGGACGTCAAGAAGGCCGTCGTGACGCTGGTCGAAGGCCAGACACTCGACGTGACCACCGGTCTCTGAGGAATAAGACAATGGCATTGAAAACTTTCAACCCGGTAACGCCGAGCCAGCGCCAGCTGGTCATCGTCGACCGTTCCGGCCTGCACAAGGGCAAGCCGGTCAAGTCGCTGACCGAAGGTCTGAATTCCAAGGGTGGCCGTAACAATCTCGGTCGCGTCACTGCCCGCTATCAGGGCGGTGGTCACAAGCGTTCCTATCGCCTGGTCGACTTCAAGCGTCGCAAGTTCGACGTCGAAGCCACGGTCGAGCGCCTGGAATATGACCCGAACCGCACCGCTTTCATCGCTCTTATCAAGTATAGCGATGGTGAGCTCTCTTACATCCTGGCGCCGCAGCGTCTTGCTGCCGGCGACAAGGTGATCGCTTCGCAGAAGGGCGCCGACGTCAAGCCCGGCAATGCGATGCCGCTGCAGTTCATCCCGGTCGGCTCCATCGTCCACAATGTGGAAATGAAGCCCGGCAAGGGTGGCCAGATGGCCCGCTCCGCCGGCACTTACGTGCAGCTCGTCGGCCGCGACCAGGGCATGGCGATCCTTCGCCTGGCCTCCGGTGAACAGCGCCTCGTTTCGGGCCTCTGCATGGCGTCGATCGGTGCAGTGTCCAATGCGGACCACATCAACACCAATGACGGCAAGGCCGGCCGGTCGATCTGGAAGGGCAAGCGCCCGCATGTTCGCGGCGTCGCCATGAACCCGGTCGACCATCCGCACGGCGGTGGTGAAGGCCGCACCTCCGGTGGTCGCCATCCGGTGACCCCCTGGGGCAAGCCGACCAAGGGCAAGCGCACCCGTTCGAACAAGTCGACCGACAAGTTCATCATGCGCTCGCGCCACAAGCGTTAATTGAGAAAGAGGAAGTCATAGAATGGCTCGTTCAGTTTGGAAAGGCCCGTTTGTCGACGGCTATCTTCTCAAGAAAGCTGAGAAGGTGCGTGCAGGCGGTCGCAGTGAAGTGATCAAGATGTGGAGCCGCCGCTCCACCATTCTTCCGCAGTTCGTCGGTCTGACGTTCGGCGTCTACAACGGCAACAAGCATGTGCCGGTGTCGGTCAACGAAGAAATGGTCGGCCACAAGTTCGGCGAATTCTCCCCGACCCGGACCTATTACGGTCACGGCGCGGACAAGAAGGCGAAGAGGAAGTAATCATGGGCAAGGCTAAGACAGAACGCCGGCTCAAGGACAACGAGGCTCAGGCCGTTGCCCGCACGATCCGGGTCAGCCCGCAGAAGCTCAACCTGGTTGCTGCGCTGATCCGCGGCAAGAAGGTCGACAAGGCGCTTGCCGAACTCGAATTCTCGCGCAAGCGGATTTCCGAGACCGTCAAGAAGACGCTGGAATCGGCGATCGCCAACGCGGAAAACAACCACGACCTCGACGTTGACTCGCTGATCGTCGCGGAAGCCTATGTGGGCAAGTCGATCGTCATRAAGCGTTTCCACGCTCGTGGCCGCGGCCGTGCATCCCGCATCGAGCGTCCCTTCGCTCACCTGACGATCGTCGTCCGCGAAGTTGCCGAGAAGGAGGCCGCATAATGGGTCAGAAAATCAATCCGATCGGCTTCCGTCTGGGCATCAACCGGACCTGGGACAGCCGCTGGTTCGCCGACAACGCCGAATATGGCCAGCTGCTGCATGAGGACCTTGCGATCCGCAACACTCTCATGAGTGAACTGAAGGCCGCCGGCATTGCCAAGGTGGTGATCGAGCGTCCGCACAAGAAGTGCCGCGTCACGATCCACTCGGCCCGTCCGGGTCTGATCATCGGCAAGAAGGGCGCCGACATCGAGAAGCTGCGCAAGCGGGTTTCCGAGATGACCCGCTCCGAGACGCATCTCAACATCGTTGAAGTGCGCAAGCCGGAAATCGACTCGACGCTGGTTGCACAGGGCATTGCCCAGCAGCTCGAGCGCCGCGTGGCCTTCCGCCGTGCGATGAAGCGCGCCGTCCAGTCGGCCATGCGTCTTGGCGCCGAAGGCATCAAGATCACTTGCGCCGGCCGTCTCGGCGGTGCGGAAATCGCCCGTACGGAATGGTACCGCGAAGGCCGCGTTCCGCTTCACACCCTGCGCGCCGATATCGACTACGGCGTTGCGGAAGCTCACACCGCCTTTGGCGTGTGCGGCATCAAGGTCTGGATCTTCAAGGGCGAAATCCTTGAACACGATCCGATGGCCTCGGAGCGTCGTGCCGTGGAAGGTGACAACCAGGGCGGCAACCAAAACCGTCGCCGCGAGAACGCGTAAAGCGTCGGCAGACTTCGGAGAATAACAAATGTTGCAGCCAAAGCGCACGAAGTTCCGCAAGCAGTTCAAAGGCCGTATCCATGGCGTTGCCAAGGGTGGTTTTGACTTGGCTTTCGGCGAATATGGGCTCAAGGCCCAGGAACCGAACCGGGTGAATGCCCGCGAGATCGAAGCGGCCCGCCGCGCGATCACCCGTCACATGAAGCGCGCCGGCCGCGTCTGGATCCGCGTGTTCCCGGACGTTCCCGTCACCAAGAAGCCGACTGAAGTCCGTATGGGCAAGGGCAAGGGTTCCGTTGAGTATTGGGCATGCAAGGTCAAGCCTGGCCGTGTGATGTTCGAAATTGACGGTGTCAGCGAAGAACTGGCACGCGAGGCTCTGCGTCTCGGTTCAGCCAAGCTCTCCGTCAAGACGCGCTTCATCCAGCGCATTGCCGAGTAAGGAGTGATTGAGATGAAATCGTCCGACGTTCGCGCGCTGAGCGCCGACCAGATGAATGACGAACTTGCCAAGCTGAAGAAGGAGCAGTTCAACCTGCGCTTCCAGAAGGCGACCGGTCAGCTCGAAAAGACCGCCCGCATCAACGAAGTTCGCAAGGACATTGCCCGTATTAAGACGATCGCCCGCCAGAAGGCGGCCGGCGTCAAGGCTTGAAGGATATAAGAAATGCCGAAACGCATTCTGCAGGGCACCGTCGTCAGCGACAAGAACGACAAGACCATCGTGGTCCGCGTCGAGCGTCGCTTTGCCCATCCTCTGCTTCAGAAGACGGTCCGCCGTTCGAAGAAGTACAAGGCACATGACGAACAGAACACGGTAAAGACCGGCGACATCGTTTCCATCGAGGAATGCGCGCCGATCTCCAAGGACAAGCGCTGGCGGGTCGTCCAGGTTCATCAGTGAGCCTCGACTACATCGCTGCGATATGAGCGCCCGCCCGGAATCGTCTTCCGGGCGTGAACTCTTTTAGAAAATCACTTGATTTTGGGCGAGTTTTCTATATGACGCGCCCATTCCAATGCAACTTGGATTCTCAAGCCGGATCAGGGGATCGGATCGCATGATCTTGTCCAACCAGTCCGGTCATAACAAGAAGGCGACCTGACATGATTCAGATGCAAACAAACCTCGACGTGGCGGATAATTCCGGCGCCCGTCGTGTCATGTGCATCAAGGTGCTGGGCGGCTCCAAGCGTAAATACGCTTCGATCGGCGACGTGATCGTCGTTTCGATCAAGGAAGCCATCCCGCGCGGCCGTGTTAAGAAGGGCGACGTGATGAAGGCCGTGGTGGTTCGCACCGCCAAGGACATCCGCCGTCCGGATGGAAGCGTTATCCGCTTCGACAGCAATGCAGCCGTTCTCATCGACAACAAGAAAGAGCCGATCGGCACGCGTATCTTCGGACCGGTTCCGCGCGAACTTCGCGCCAAGAACCACATGAAGATCATCTCGCTGGCTCCCGAAGTGCTCTGATCGAAAGGAACGACTGAGATGCAGAAGATTCGCAAAGGCGACAAGGTCGTCGTGCTGACCGGCAAGGACAAGGGTCGCTCCGGCGAAGTCCTCGTGGTCATGCCCAAGGAAGACCGCGCTGTTGTGCGCGGCGTCAACGTGGTCAAGCGCCATCAGCGCCAGACCGCTTCCCAGGAAGCTGGTATCATCAGCAAGGAAGCCCCGATCCATCTGTCGAACATCGCGATCGCCGACCCCAAGGACGGCAAGCCGACCCGCGTCGGTTTCAAGATCGAAGGCGACAAGAAGGTCCGCGTGGCCAAGCGTTCGGGAGTGTCCATCGATGGCTGAAGCTAAGTACGAGCCCCGGCTCAAAAAGGAATATACGTCCCGCGTCCGTGCTGCGATGCAGGAACAGTTCAGCTACGCCAACGAGATGATGATCCCGAAGGTCGACAAGATCGTCATCAATATGGGCGTGGGCGAAGCGACGGCTGATTCCAAGAAGCCTACCGTGGCTGCTGCCGACCTCGCCGCGATCGCCGGCCAGAAGCCGGTCGTCACCAAGGCACGCAACTCCATCGCAGGCTTCAAGGTCCGCGAGCACATGCCGATCGGCGCCAAGGTTACCCTTCGCGGCACCCGCATGTATGAATTCATGGATCGCCTGGTCAACATCGCGCTGCCGCGCGTTCGCGACTTCCGCGGCCTGAATCCGAAGAGCTTTGATGGCCGTGGCAACTTCGCCATGGGTATCAAGGAGCACATCGTGTTCCCGGAAATCAACTACGACAAGGTTGATCAGATGTGGGGCATGGACATCATCGTTTGCACGACGGCCTCGACCGACGACGAAGCTCGGGCTCTTCTGAAAGAGTTCAACTTCCCGTTCCGTACCTGACCGTAACGACGAGCGTAAAAAAGGAACTATCCAATGGCGAAAACGAGCGCAGTTGAAAAGAACAAGCGCCGCCGTAAACTGGTTGCCCAGCAGGCTAACAAGCGTGCCAAGCTGAAGGCCACCATTCAGAACCGCGAACTGCCGATCGAAGACAGGTTCCGGGCAACCCTCAAGCTGGCTGAGATGCCGCGCAATGGTTCCAAGACCCGCATCCGTAATCGGTGCGAAGTTACGGGCCGTCCGCGCGCCTTCTACCGGAAGCTCAAGATGTCGCGCGTGGCGCTCCGCCAGCTCGGCAACTTCGGGCAGATCCCCGGCATTGTGAAGTCCAGCTGGTAAGGAGGGCGAACAGATGTCCATGACTGATCCGTTGGGTGATATGCTCACCCGCATCCGCAACGGCGTTGCTCGCCGCAAGTCCTCCGTCAGCACGCCGGCTTCGACGCTGCGTGTCCGCGTGTTGGACGTGCTGCAGGCCGAAGGCTATATCCGCGGTTATTCCAAGACCGATTTTGAGAACGGCAAGTCCGAGATCAATATCGAACTCAAGTACTACGAAGGTGCGCCGGTCATTCGCAAGATCGACCGCGTCTCCAAGCCGGGCCGCCGGGTCTATGTCTCGGTCAAGTCCATTCCGCAGGTCGCGAACGGCCTCGGCATTTCGATCCTTTCGACTCCGAAGGGCGTGATGGCCGATCACCAGGCTCGCGAACAGAACGTTGGTGGCGAGTTGCTCTGCTCGATCTTCTGATCGGCATAGCTCTCGCATAGCGAACAGACAGGTAGAAAATATGTCTCGTATCGGTAAAAAGCCCGTTCAGGTTCCTGCTGGCGTGACCGCTGCTGTCGAAGGACAGACGGTGACCGTGAAGGGCCCGAAGGGCGAACTCAAATTCGTCGTCAATGACGAAGTGCTCGTCAAGCTCGAAGATAACGCCGTGGCGGTTTCGCCGATCAACGAAAGCAAGGATGCCCGCGCCAAGTGGGGCATGTCGCGCACGATGATCAGCAACCTGCTCAAGGGCGTGAAGGACGGCTACGAAAAGAAGCTCGAAATCAACGGCGTTGGTTACAAGGCCGCCATGCAGGGCAAGAACCTGCAGCTTTCGCTCGGCTTCTCGCATGATGTGGTCTACTCGCCGCCGGAAGGCATCAGCATCACGGTGCCGAAGCCGACGGAAATCACCGTCACTGGCATCGACAAGCAGATTGTCGGCCAGGTCGCAGCGGAAATCCGCGAATATCGCGGCCCCGAGCCCTATAAGGGCAAGGGTGTCAAATACGCCGGCGAGCGTATTGTCCGCAAAGAAGGCAAGAAGAAGTAAGGAAGCGGAACAATGGCCAGCACAAAAGAAAATATGGTGCGCCGCGCGAGCCGCGTCCGCCGTCAGCTCAAGAAGGTCGCCAATGGTCGCCCGCGTCTCAGCGTGCATCGTTCGTCCAAGAATATCTACGTCCAGGTCATCGATGACGTCGCCGGCAAGACGCTGGCGTCTGCCTCGACGCTCGATACGGCACTGCGCTCTTCGCTGAAGACCGGCGCCGACATCGCGGCCGCCGCTGCCGTTGGCAAGCTCGTCGCCGAGCGTGCTGTCGCCGCTGGCGTCAAGGACGTGGTGTTCGACCGCGGTTCGTTCATCTATCACGGCCGCATCAAGGCGCTTGCCGATGCTGCCCGCGAAGGTGGCCTGAACTTCTGATCGGTCGCCCGGTTTTCCGGGCGTCTGTCCCCGAAGCCTATGCTTCAACCAAGCCGGACCTCGGTCCCTTCAGGGGATACCGGGGTCTCACTTTAAATTGCCGATTGCACCCGGAAAAAAATAAGGAAAAGGACAATGGCACAGGAAAAGAGGTCTTCGCGCGAAGACCGTCAGAGCCGCGAAGAGCGCGATAGCGAATTCGTCGATAAGCTCGTTGCCATCAATCGCGTTGCCAAGGTGGTCAAGGGTGGCCGCCGTTTCGGTTTCGCAGCACTCGTCGTCGTCGGTGACCAGAAGGGTCGCGTCGGCTTTGGCCATGGCAAGGCGCGCGAAGTGCCGGAAGCCATCCGCAAAGCTACGGAAGCCGCCAAGCGCGACCTGATCTTCGTGCCGCTGCGCGATGGACGCACGCTGCATCACGACGTTCCCGGCCGCCACGGCGCCGGCAAGGTTCTGCTGCGTTCGGCTCCGGCCGGTACCGGAATCATCGCCGGTGGTCCGATGCGCGCCGTCTTCGAAACGCTCGGCGTTCATGACGTCGTTGCCAAGTCGACCGGTTCGTCGAACCCCTACAACATGGTGCGCGCCACCTTCGACGCCCTGAAGAACCAGGTGCATCCGAAGGACGTCGCGGCCCAGCGCGGCATCAAGTACGCGACGCTTCAGGCTCGTCGTCAGCATGCCGGCGTCGCTGCTGCTGAAGAATAAGGAGCCGGACCATGGCCAAAAAAACTGAAGCAAAGACAGTTACCGTCGAACAGATCGGTAGCCCGACCCGCCGGCCCGACAAGCAGCAGAAGACGCTGATCGGCCTCGGCCTCAACAAGATGCATCGCGTCCGTACCCTCGAAGACACGCCGTCCGTGCGTGGCATGATCGCTTCGGTCAGCCACCTGGTTCGTGTCGTCGAAGACAAGTAAGGCGGGAGAGACGACCATGAAACTGAATGAAGTGACCGATAACGAAGGCGCACTCAAGCGCCGCAAGCGCCTGGGCCGTGGTATCGGCTCCGGCTCCGGCAAGACCGGCGG
This sequence comes from Rhizobium sp. P2_G2, assembly GCF_056403555.1. Classification (NCBI taxonomy): domain Bacteria; kingdom Pseudomonadati; phylum Pseudomonadota; class Alphaproteobacteria; order Hyphomicrobiales; family Rhizobiaceae; genus Rhizobium; species Rhizobium sp. P2_G2. The sequence goes on along the minus strand of NZ_JBFUFF010000126.1, from coordinate 6,205 downwards.
CCGCGGCGTCAAGGGTCAGAAGGCACGCTCCGGCGTTGCCATCAACGGCTTCGAAGGCGGCCAGATGCCGATCTATCGTCGTCTGCCGAAGCGCGGCTTCAACAATATCTTCCGTGAAGACTTTGTTGTCGTTTCGCTCGCCCGCGTCCAGGCTGCAGTCGATGCCAAGAAGCTCGACGCTTCCAAGACCGTCGATGCCGAAACGCTCAAGGCTGCCGGCGTCATTCGGCGCGCCAAAGCCGGCGTCCGCGTGCTCGCCGATGGCGAAGTCACCACCAAGCTTTCCTTCGAAGTCGCCGGCGCCTCCAAGGCCGCGATCGAGAAGATCGAGAAGGCTGGCGGCGCCGTCAAGCTGCTCTCGGCAGCTGCCGAGTAAGTCTCGTGAAATTGAACGCCCGGTGCTTCACACCGGGCGTTTTTGCTCCTATATGAGAGCCTCTATTGTGGACACCGCCAGCCGGATGTCTGCGCGACCCGTAGACCGGGATGAGGCCGTGTACAGCTTCACGCTGCCCGCTTCCGGTAAATTTCAGACCTACCAGTCCGGCTGTCGTCCCTGATCAGGAACCGGATTCGCGGAGAGTTTCATGGCTTCTGCAGCGGAACAGCTTGCATCCAATCTTAGTTTCTCGACATTTGCCAAAGCGGATGATTTGAAGAAGCGCCTGTGGTTCACCCTCGGTGCGCTGCTCGTCTATCGCCTCGGCACCTATATTCCGCTGCCGGGCATCGACCTCGACGTGTTCGCCAAGGCGTTCGACAGCCAGTCGGGCGGTATCCTTGGCCTGTTCAACATGTTCTCCGGCGGTGCCGTGAGCCGTATGGCGATTTTCGCCCTTGGCATCATGCCGTATATCTCCGCTTCGATTATCGTCCAGCTGATGACCTCCGTCGTGCCTGCGCTCGAGCAGCTGAAGAAGGAGGGCGAGCAGGGCCGCAAGATGATCAACCAGTACACCCGCTACGGCACGGTGATTCTGGGTGCGCTGCAGGCTTATGGCATCGCCATATCCATGGAGGCGGGTCAGCATATCGTCGTCGATCCCGGTTGGTTCTTCCGCTTCTCGACCGTCGTCACGCTGCTTGGCGGCACTATGTTCCTGATGTGGCTCGGTGAACAGATCACCTCACGCGGCATCGGCAACGGCATTTCGCTGATCATCTTCTCCGGTATCGTCGCCAATCTGCCGACTGCGATGGGCCACGCGCTCGAAATGAGCCGTACGGGCGCTCTGTCGGTGACCGTCATCCTGATTGTTGCCGTGGTTGCGATCGCCGCGATCACCATGATCGTGTTCTTCGAACGCGCTCAACGTCGGCTTTTGATCCAGTATCCGAAGCGCCAGGTGGGCAACCGAATGTTTCAGGGCGACACGTCGCATCTGCCGCTGAAGCTCAACACATCGGGCGTTATCCCGGCTATTTTCGCTTCGTCGCTGCTGCTCCTGCCGGCGACGCTGGCTGGCTTCTCCGGCGGCGCCAACCTGCCGGATTGGGCAACGGCTATTGTTGCGGCGCTCGGCCATGGACAGCCGCTCTATATGGTCTTCTACGCCGGGCTGATTGCCTTCTTCGCCTTCTTCTACACGGCTATCGTCTTCAATCCGAAGGATACGGCCGATAACCTGAAGAAGCATGGCGGCTTCATCCCAGGTATCCGGCCGGGCGAACGCACCGCAGAATATATTGATTATGTCCTCACGCGCATCACTGTGATCGGCGCTCTCTACCTGATCATCGTCTGCAGCCTGCCGGAAATCCTCATTGCCCAGACCGGTGTGCCATTCTACCTTGGTGGTACGTCGCTTTTGATTGTTGTCAGCGTTACCCTTGATACGGTAGCACAGATCCAAGGCCATCTGATTGCCACGCAGTATGAGGGCCTGATTAAAAAATCGAAGCTCCGGGGAGGTAAGAGGGGATAATGCGATTAATTCTGTTGGGGCCGCCGGGCGCGGGGAAGGGTACTCAGGCCAAGCGGCTGACGGAAAAGAACGGCATCCCGCAACTGTCGACAGGCGATATGTTGCGTGCTGCCGTCGCGGAGCAGACCGAGGTCGGCAAGCGTGCGAAAGCCGTGATGGACGCCGGTCAGCTCGTGTCCGACGAGATCGTCAATCAGATCGTTTCCGAACGCATTGACGCGCCGGACTGCAAAAAGGGCTTCATCCTCGACGGCTTCCCGCGCACGGTGCCGCAGGCGAAGGCGCTGAGCACGATGCTGAGTGACAAGGGCCTGCGACTCGATGCAGTGATCGAATTGCTGGTGGATGAGGCGGCTTTGGTGAGCCGCATCGAATCGCGCGTCGCAGAGACCGTGGCCGCTGGCGGCAAGGTTCGCTCGGATGACAATCCGGAAGCGTTCAAGAAGAGACTCGTCGAGTATCGCGAGAAGACGGCCCCGCTTTCGGCTTATTATGCCGAGACAGGCGAACTTAGGACTGTCGATGGCATGGCGGATATCGACCATGTGACGGCCGAGATAGAAAAGATATTGGTTTCAGCCTGACCTGGGCTTTAATCAAAAAAAATGGCTCGGGAGTTGACTTTTTCAAGCGATTCCGCCAAAGACTGCGCCAACTCGCTAGACACAATGCGATCGGCGCGGATTTCCCCGCAGGGGAGACCTCGTTCGGTCGCTTTTGATATGAAGCGAACGGCAATTTAAACAAGTGACCGCACCGCCGGTCGCGCAACGAAGAAGCCGATTGCCGGATGGCAACCGGAATGCAAGGAGAACAGGCGTGGCTCGTATTGCTGGCGTCAACATCCCGACTCAGAAGCGCGTTGTGATCGCTCTTCAGTACATTCACGGGATTGGACCGAAGTTTGCTCAGGAAATCATCGAAAAGGTTGGCATTCCGGCGGAACGCCGTGTTCACCAGCTGACCGATGCCGAGATCCTGCAGATCCGTGAAGCCATCGACCGCGACTATCGGGTCGAAGGCGATCTGCGTCGCGAAACCTCGATGAATATCAAGCGTCTGATGGACCTCGGCAGCTATCGCGGCCTGCGTCATCGTCGCTCTCTGCCGGTGCGCGGTCAGCGCACACATACCAATGCCCGCACCCGCAAGGGTCCGGCAAAGGCGATTGCCGGCAAGAAGAAGTAATTTCGACGCGAATAGCGAAAAGCGAGTAGCGAATAGGGTGGCCCTCTATTCGCTACTCGCTCTTTAGCTGCTCGCATCGAAGGTGTAGCCGCTGGAATTACGGCGGCGAAGAGATCAACGGAAGGAAGACTTATGGCTAAGCAGGAAGCTGCGCGCGTTCGCCGTCGCGAACGCAAGAATATCTCGTCGGGCGTCGCCCATGTGAACTCGACGTTCAACAACACCATGATCACCATCACCGACGCGCAGGGCAACGCGATTGCCTGGTCGTCCGCCGGCGCCAAGGGTTTCAAGGGCTCGCGCAAGTCGACCCCGTTCGCCGCCCAGATGGCTGCCGAAGATTGCGCCAAGAAGGCCCAGGAACACGGCATGCGTCAGCTCGAAGTCGAAGTCTGCGGTCCGGGTTCGGGTCGTGAATCGGCTCTCCGCGCGCTGCAGGCTGCCGGCTTCACCATCACCTCGATCCGTGACGTGACGCCGATCCCGCACAACGGTTGCCGTCCGCGCAAGAAGCGCCGCGTCTGATCATATTTGTATCTACGGACTGGGCTGAATGCACGGTCCGACATCCTCGATATCGATTGCCACGATTGGATGGTGGCACGAAGGGAAGGCGAAAGTCATGATCCAGAAGAACTGGCAGGAACTCATCAAGCCGAACAAGGTGGAATTCACCTCGTCGACGCGCTCCAAGGCGACGCTGGTCGCCGAGCCGCTCGAGCGTGGATTCGGCCTGACGCTGGGCAACGCGCTGCGTCGCGTTCTGCTCTCGTCGCTGCGCGGCGCTGCCGTCACAGCCGTGCAGATCGATGGTGTTCTGCACGAATTCTCGTCGATTCCGGGCGTCCGCGAAGACGTTACGGATATCGTCCTCAACATCAAGGAAATCGCCATCAAGATGGACGGCGATGATTCCAAGCGCATGGTCGTGCGCAAGCAGGGCCCGGGCCAGGTCACCGCTGGTGACATCCAGACGGTCGGCGATATCGAAATCCTCAATCCGGGCCATGTGATCTGCACGCTCGACGAGGGCGCCGAGATCCGCATGGAATTCACCGTCGCCAACGGCAAGGGCTACGTGCCGGCCGATCGCAACCGTTCGGAAGATGCTCCGATCGGTCTGATCCCGGTCGACAGCCTGTTCTCGCCGGTCAAGAAAGTGTCCTACAAGGTGGAAAACACCCGCGAAGGCCAGGTTCTCGACTATGACAAGCTGACCATGACCATCGAAACCGATGGTTCGGTTACCGGCGAAGACGCCGTTGCGTTCGCAGCCCGTATTCTTCAGGACCAGCTCTCCGTGTTCGTCAACTTCGACGAGCCGCAGAAGGAGACCGAGGAAGAGACCATCACCGAGCTCGCCTTCAACCCGGCACTGCTCAAGAAGGTCGACGAGCTGGAACTCTCGGTCCGCTCGGCAAACTGCCTGAAAAACGACAACATCGTCTATATCGGCGACCTCATTCAGAAGACCGAAGCAGAAATGCTGCGCACTCCGAACTTTGGTCGCAAGTCGCTGAACGAAATCAAGGAAGTTCTCGCGTCCATGGGCCTCCATCTCGGTATGGAAGTCCCGGCCTGGCCGCCAGAGAACATCGAAGAGCTCGCCAAGCGTTACGAAGACCAGTACTAAGCAACAAAAAGGCAGGGACGACTTGCCTTTTCCCAGACAAACGGCAGGGACTTGTCCCTGCTTGTGCCAGGAAACGGCAGGTCCGAAATAGAGGAACCTGCACTTAAAGGAGTATAGCCATGCGCCACGGAAATTCGGGTCGCAAGCTCAACAGAACCGCTGAACACCGCAAGGCGATGTTCAAGAACATGGCGGCCTCGCTCATCGAACATGAGCAGATCGTCACCACTTTGCCGAAGGCGAAGGAAATCCGCCCGATCGTCGAGAAGCTTGTGACGCTCGGCAAGCGCGGCGACCTGCATGCCCGCCGTCAGGCGATCTCGCAGGTCGGCAGCGCTGAACTCGTCTCGCGCCTGTTCGCCACGATCGCGCCGCGCTACGCCAACCGCAACGGCGGCTACCTGCGCATCATGAAGGCCGGCTTCCGCCATGGCGACAACGCACCGCTCGCCGTGATCGAATTCGTCGATCGCGACGTCTCCGCCAAGGGCGCTGCAGACCACGCACGCGTCGAGGCCGAGAAGGCTGCCGAAGCCGCCTGATTTCAGGTGACCGGTGAAACAGATCGAAAAGCCGGGCTCGCGCCCGGCTTTTCGTATTTGCGGTGGCATGGGCCTGTATCCGGGTTCAATCTCTCGGCAACCGGCTGACCAGGAATTTATTGTTGCCCTTATTGCGGCAGTGGCGGCAGAGGAGGGAAGGCTCCAGTTCTATCAGGCTGACGCCCGGCTGGCGGCGTGCGAGCTCCTGCCGGTCAATCCTTCCCTCGTGCTTACAAAGCGCGCATCGCCCGCCGAGAACGTCGTACTGGCCGAGAGCCTCCGGTGTCACCGCCTTGAGTTGGTACAGCGCAGCCGCGTCGATGCGGCTGAGATCATCGGGGATCAATTGGATCGACCGTTCGTGGCGCATCGGTTCATGCCTCTTCGCAGACCGATATCCGGCCGGCCGGCCGCGATGTGGTCTTTCGTTCCTCTACGGCAATCATAGCTGCGAGCCGCGTTTCCTCTTGCCGGAAAGCGCAGTCCCGACAGGCGCAGAGAAAGCGCGGCGCTGGCACAGATGATAGCCGCAGAGCTCTGCTTTCGGCACGAAAAGACCTCTCCGCCGATGTCGCCATGGCAGCTCCTCCTTGCGGCAGTTGCTATTTGTTCTTATTTTGTTCTTATGGCCGGGCGGAGTCAAGCGCGCAGAGGATGCAATGAAAAACGCGCCGGATATACTTCGGCGCGTTCCGAAAATCTGAGCAAGTGTCGGATGATCAGTAGATCACCACGCTCCTGATGCTCTCGCCGCCATGCATCAGCTCGAAACCCTTGTTGATGTCTTCGAGCGGCATGGTGTGGGTGATCATCGGGTCGATCTGGATCTTGCCATCCATGTACCAATCGACGATCTTGGGCACATCGGTGCGGCCGCGGGCGCCACCGAAGGCGGTGCCCATCCAGGTACGGCCCGT
>NZ_JBFUFF010000125.1:0-15950 GCF_056403555.1 Rhizobium sp. P2_G2 | reverse complement strand
CTAGGCCGTAGACTCATAACGCGTTGATCCAGATGCGGGTAGCAATGATTTTGGCGGCGGCAAGGAAATTGGCTGGGTTCTTGTCGTAACGTGTTGCCATAGCTCGATATTGTTTGAGCTTATTGAAGAAGCGTTCGACGAGATTTCTTTGCCGATAGACCCATCGGCTGAAGGAAAAGCTGTCCTTGCGATTGCTTTTGGCTGGGATATTGGCCCAGGCCTTCTTTTCCTTGGCTTGTGCACGCAATGCATTGGTATCGTAAGCTTTGTCACCAAGGATGATCGTGCCCTCGCGCATAACGCTCAGCATCGGCAGTGCCATCTTGCTGTCGTGCGTCTGCCCGGCGGTCAATTCAAGAGCGACGGGACGGCCTTCGGCATCGACGACAGCATGGATCTTGGTCGTCAGCCCGCCGCGGGAACGTCCCATGCAGCCATCATCAGACCCCCCTTTTTTGCCGTTGCACCATGCTGATGCACTCGGACGCAAGATGAATCGATCATGATGATGTCGCTATCAAAGGCTTTTGAAATATCGGCCAAAATCCGATCCCAGACACCGGCTTTGCGCCATCTGACAAAGCGGTTGTAGCATGTCGTTGATGGGCCGTAGCGCTCCGGAACATCCGCCCACGGCGAACCGGTGCGGAACCGCCACAAAATCCCATTGATGGTGCGACGATCATCTACCCGTGGAACACCACGAGGCTTATTCGGCAACAAAGGCGCGATAATATTCCATTCCAAATCAGTCAGCTCATGGCGGCGACGGGTCATCATTAGGCTCCCAAATCAATGGCAGCCTTGAATCACCGTCAAACCCAAAGGGGAAGCCCGTTTATGAGTTTACGGCCTAGCCGAAGAATTTGACATCAGCTCGGGGCGCCAGGTCGGCAATTTCCCGCAGGCCTTTTCGCACTTGGCGATGGTCAACAGCGCCTACAACCTTGTCAACCACAGCGGTCCCGCTAAAGATCGCTCGAAGTCGCAATCCGGTTTCGCATAACGTGCGTCGCGGCGATTTATGCGTACGTGTCAGGGGTTCGTGGCTGGAGCACGCAGTCCAAGCAGAATAGCCGATCCGTAGAGTTAAACTGGGTAAAAACTCCACGCCAGCCGATCGGCTAGCCAATATGCTTTAGGTGCGCTACGCGTCGCGCCGCCGGTCGATACCGTTTCTCCTTCTTCATCCGGCTAGGGCTGACACACTTGGATCGCAGCGGCTCCGATTGAGGTCCGTAGAGATTTTCGCTGTTTACGGTCCCGTGGTACGGCAAGAGGGTTTCACTCATGACGGGCCACGGAATTCCCAGACAAAATGAGTCGCATCGTAGTTTTGGAACGAACAATTACTTCATTCGGTTTTGTACCAAAGGCGTCGGCTATGAGAACGTCATCATCAGCCCAGAGCGGATCTCAAGAATGCGCCAACTACATAGTAGAGCGCTTCGCAGTAAGTAGACATCAAGCAAAGCGCCTGATCGAACAATTCGGAAGCAACAAGCGCGAGCTGGATTTATTGTTATCAGGAACGTCGTCAGCATCTCAGGGTCGGAGAATCGATCAAAAACTTACTCTGGCAGAAGTAACTTTTGGCCGAATCTGCTGAGGTTTTGATTCCCAAAAAGGTTGCAGCCGACTTTCTACGATTCGCGTTGGAGCGGTTACCTTTCGTCGCTCTATCGCTCGCACCGCATTTGGTGGAACTGTCGATTGGAAGAAATCGACGCTGATGGGAATTTGAATTTTATCTTTGTTTTTAAGCAGCACTTATCAGGCATTTATTCGAGATTGTCCTGGCCTTGCACGAAATCAAACGTGCCACGACTCGCCCGCTCGCGCGCTTGCTCAGGCGGCCTGGACCGGCCTCACCGACTCATCGCTCAGCGGCGATTTGGTGACTATGCCATCTTCGATGGAAAGCACGCTGCGGAAGAATTCTCCATTTCTGGGCGATTTCGGGGGGGGTGTGCCGTGCATGACGCTGACGACGGTAATGCCCGGGCAAATATTCCTTACTGCCTCGTGAAAAGCGATGACAGCCTGATTGTCGAGGGCACTGGTCGATTCGTCCAGCAGCAGCAGCCCTGGCCGCATCAGCAGAATGCGCGCCAGAACGAGCTTTTGCTTCTGGCCGCCGGAAAGCAGGAGGTCCCAGCTCTGATTGGCCCGTCCGTCGGCTGCAAGATCGATGGCGAATTCAGCGAGACCTGCTTCTGACAGAGCTGCAATGACTTCGGCGTCCGGATAGCCATACGCTTGCTCCGGCAGGCAGACGAGTTCCTTCAGCGATAGCGGGGGCAATTTCACGTCCTGCGCCGCGTAGTAGACACGCTCTTCCTGAGGCAGCACGACAGTTCCGCAGCCATGCGGCCAGAGCCCGTTGATTGCCTTGAGCATGGACGATTTGCCGCTGCCAGACACGCCGACCAGGAGTGCCCATTCACCGCGTTCGACATGCAGGTGACCCGCTTCAAGAAATGCCTCGTCATTACCTGGATGCATCAGCTGCAGGTTTCGGATCGTCAGGCCGAATCCGGGGTCCTGATTTTCATAACAAAATTCGGAGCGCCCGCTGCGGGAATAGAAGTTGCAAGGCTGCTGCACGTCCTCGATTGAGGTTGCAAGGCCGGTTATGCGTAGGGCATTCGCCCTTAATTGAGCAATATCCGGCATGACCTGGATGAACCAGGAAAAATCACTGATGATCGCATTGGCAAGCTCGGCACCGGTGACATATTCCTGAAAATTGATGCTGCCGTGGACATAGGGCAAGAAACCCGGCGCATACGCAACGATGCGTGAGCCCATGAAGCTGTAGACAAGTTGGAAGCCCATATAGCTCGCGCTCAGCACGTTAAGGCCGGCCCAGTTGCGGTCGATGTCGACATAAAGCTGTCGGTGAATATCTCTCTGCGCGCGCTCTCCGTTCGTGGCGGCCACATGGAAACTGCGATGGAAGAGTGTCGTCAAGGCTCGACGATAGCTCCCCTCCGCCGACTGCATCTTGACATTCAGGGTCTGCAGCATCGCACCGAGCTTGACGGCAAGAAGGGTGCTGATCGGCACATAGACAATGACAGCCGCGACCGTAAGGCAGGCACTGCCGTAATTTCCAAGCCTGTCCAGTCCGCTGACCGGTGTTGATGTCTCCATGATTTTGCCGCCGACGAAGAGAAGCGACAACAGGACGCCTGCAATCCCCATGGCAAGGCCGATGGCGCCTCCGGCCATCCCCTTGATGGACTCCTGGATGCGCTGGTCGATGTTATCAGGCGCTTGGGCGGAGGCGGTGATGGCGTCTGCCGCTCCGTGCTGCAAATGCAAATGGGTGTGATTGCTGTCGAGCAGCGCGTCGTTGAAGCGCCGGTCGAGCCATGCACGCCATTTGCGGTGCAGCGTTGTGGAGAAAAAGTGGCGCAGCGACGTGAACCCGATTTCTTTCGTCACGACGATTGCCGAGAGCGTCGCCGCAGTCGCTAGAATAATTGCGGGTGTGCTCGGATGTACCGGGTTTTGAAGAGAGGCAATTGCACTGACAAGCTGTCCGGACGCCTCGGCAAACCAGACGCTTGCGATCGACGACAGGGCGGTGAGCAGGACGATAACTGCCGTCAATCCCCAGGCTTCCCAACGATTGCCGGAACGCCAGTAGGCGCACAGCAACCCCCAAAAGGTCTGCATCGATGAAACTGGGGTTGGCCTAGCCAGGCTTTTTCGTTTCCGATCTTCTGGATGCAAATCCCACTTATCCGCGCCTGATTTCATCAAGTCTCCCCCTGTCGACACAACTGTCCAACAGTCGATTATCTGCCACCGGGTATGCGTCGAAAAACCTCAAGCTTCCGACGCGCGGGCAGAGGTGCTGATTTACCTGCTGGCGCACGCGGTCGCGACCGAAGAGTATTGTCGAATATGCTTTTCTAAGCTTGCCCTTGCCTGACACAGTCTCCGCCATCAACCTTGCCGGTCGATTTTCGAGATCGCATCGCTGGCGCTTCAAACCGTGGCGATCCAGCATTCCTTCTTCTATTGGGGGCGTCTGTTCACGCGCAGTTCCACCCGAATATGACATCCGCCATCATACCTACGCCACGTTACGAGGTGTCGGCCGGATCAAAAAGGACATAGCTAATCATCCCTTGCCAAAGGATGGCTGTCTTTGCGTTATATCAAGTTCGATTGAATTTACGCAAGTAAGTCCCGAGAGTGCTGGCCACCGCCGCGCCATCGGCCCAATAGAGCGCAGGGCTATGAACTGCTCGCACAACCCGAAAAATTTCGGTTGAAGCTTTCGTGCTCGACATAAGACGACCTACCTTGAAGCAGCGGGTTTTGTTCAGGCGGCGATGCCCGACGCTTCCAGCAGCCGTGAAAACTGACCGCTGGAACGTTGCAAAGTTTGATAGCTGCCAGACTCGACGATCCTGCCCTCGTTAAGAACGAGGACGAGGTCCGCATCGCGCACAGTGGACAGCCGGTGCGCAATGATGAAAGTCGTTCGGTCATTGGTCATATGATCCAACGCGTCCTTGACCAACGCCTCTGTTTCGACATCGAGCGCCGACGTTGCCTCGTCCAGCACCAGGATTGGCGCCGCCTTGAGGATGGCGCGTGCGATCGCGATCCGCTGGCGCTCGCCCCCTGAGAGTTTGCCGCCGCGATCTCCTACGACGGCGTCGTAACCTTCTGGACGCCGGCGGATGAAGTCGTCGGCCGCCGCAGCGGCGGCGGCCACCCGTACATCGTCAAGCGATGCGTCGTCTCGCCCCAAACGAATGTTTTGTGCGATTGATCGATTGAGCAGGCCTGCGTCCTGCATGACCACCGAGACATGATCGCGGATCGAGGCGCGCGAAACAGTGGCGATATCGACGCCGTCGATCAATATCATGCCCGCGACAGGGTCGTATATGCGCTGCAGGAGGTTGACGACCGTTGTCTTACCGGCGCCCGTCGGGCCGACAATCGCAATCGTTTGACCAGGTTCGGCCACAAAAGAGAGGCCTCTGGCTCCCCAGCTACCGTCTTCGTATTGGAACGATACGTCTCGGAACTCGACTCGGCCCCTGACGCGATGGATGGCAGGTCCGTTGTCAGCACTGCGCAGCGTCTCGGCTTCATATTGAAGGCCGATGAACTCTTCGAGCTTCGCGCTCGCTTCGAACGTTTGGGCCGCGAAGGCCCGGACTTGATCGAGACGCGCAATCATCATTGTCGCGAACCCGATGAACGTGACGATCTCGCCGACAGAGAGTTCGCCGCTATGGACCAATCTCACACCTGTGAGCAGGATTGCCGTCATCGAAATCGTCGCCGCCATCCGATTGAAAACGGAGGCTATGGCCCACCAGTCAAGCACAGGAAATTGCGCGTCGAGGAGTGCCTGGATGTACCCGCGCAAAATGTTGGCTTCGACTTCGACGCGGTTGAAGGCGTGAAGGACCGTGACATTGTTAATGGTGTCGCTCATATGCAGGAAGACGTTGTGGTAGTGCCGCTCCACGACGCTCTGGCCATCTTTCGTACGCGCCATGACCGTCCTGCCGACCCACCAATAGACCAAGCCCAACGCAAGCAGGATCAGACCCAGCCAAAGGTTCGTGACCAGCGCGGTTGGAATGAGTAGCGCCAATGCCACGAATGTCGCCAAGTGCGAACGCATGAATTCTAACCAGATGTTGAATAGAGACTCGCACGCGCGAACAAGAGTTTGGAAGACATTCGATGAGCCCCGTCGGTTATGCCAGGTGACTGGCATCGCGACCAGGTTTTCGAAAGAAACGGCGAGGATTTCGGCCCGGCACTTGTGCGCGAGCCTGTCCGCGGAGCGCGCCGTCAGCACGTAAAAGGCAGTACTAACGACAGCGAAGGAGATCCATAGGAACAGAGATGACAGTTCATGGTTGCGCCGGGAAATCGCATCGATGATATGACCGAACAGAATAGGTTCGAGTACCGCGCCCCCGGCAAGAAGCAGATTAGCGAGCACGATCATGGTCACGTGGAATTTGAAGCGACCGAGAGGCCGGAGCGACTTCAGATAAATCTGAACGAGCGTCACTGACTTGCCTCGTGTGCAAGAGGGGAAAAGCGTCTATGGAACGGTTCGAAATAGCAAATGTTCCTCGACTGCCAATCACGTGACATCGCGGCGCGGGGTTCGGTTCTTGATCGAACGCGCGGGGGGCTATGCCAAGAAAGAATTTGACCAGATAGGTCATTGGCGTCGGACAGGTTTTCATCACCCCGTAGTTACCCGCTAATTTGTCCGAATCTCTCACAATGTCGCACCAGATGCGATCCCGCCCTCGCGGCCACGCTGATCCTGTTCCTGATCGGCCTCGCCGCCGTCCTGTCATATCTCGTTCTCTGAAGCGGCAGGAGCATGGCGTGCGCGTCGGCCACTCATCGCTAGCTAGCACAAGATAACCTGCAAACCTGCCAAGGCGGAACCGGCCAGGATGCCGAGCTTGGCATGGTCCTGTGGCGCACGGTCGCCAAAGGCGAGCAGGCTGACAAACAGGGCCATGGTGAAGCCGATCCCGCAGAGCAACGCGACGCCGAATGTCTGACCCCAACTCGCCGATGCCGGAAGGTCGGCGACGTCCGTTTTCACCATCAACCAGACGGAACCGAAGACTCCGACCATCTTCCCGAGCAAGAGGCCGAGACCAACGCCCAGAGTCACCGGTTCCGCGAAAGACGCCGCGGTGACGCCGGAAAACGATAGCCCGGCATTGGCGAAACCGAACACAGGAACGATGACGAAGGACACCGGCCGGTGGAGCAAATGCTCAAGCCGATGGAGAGGGGATTCCGCTTCGGATGCCTCCGGCGTGCCGGGCGTTCGCTTGATCGGAATGGTCAGGGCCAACAGCACGCCCGAGATCGTCGCATGCACGCCGGACATGAACACGAAGAGCCACAGGACAATGCCAAGCATAATGTACGGAAATAAGGGATTGACCCTTAGCCTGCCGATGGCCAGTAGCGCGACGAACACGACGCCCGCTCCGCCGAGCGCCCACAAGTCAAGTCCGGAGGTGTAAAAGAACGCGATGACGACGACGGCCCCGAGATCGTCGATGATAGCCAGCGCCGCGAGAAAGACCTTGAGCGAGACCGGCACCCGCGACCCGAGGAGCGACAAGATGCCGAGGGCAAATGCGATATCGGTCGCAGCAGGGACGGCCCAGCCATGTGCCGTCGCGGGATAGTTTCCATTGAACACGATGTAGATGAGGGCTGGCACGATCATGCCGCCGAGAGCCGCTCCTCCGGGCAGGACACGGCGGGGCCATGATGATAACTGGCCGTCGACGATCTCACGCTTGATCTCAAGGCCGTTTAGAAGGAAAAACAGCGCCATCAGGGCATCGTTGATCGAGTGCTGGACGCTAAGCGGGCCCAGATGAGCGTGCAACATCTCGAAGTAGGCCGCCGCGAGCGGAGAATTCGCTGTCACGATCGCCAGCGCGGCGACGGCCATGAGAAGCAGACCAGCAGACGCTTCGTTGTCAAGGAAACGTCTGAACGTGGACCGGATGCGGCCCTTGGACATAGTCGAAGACACGGGTTCGCACTCCTTGCGAGAGGTTGATCGAAGTCTCCGTCGATTTCGGGGAATCCCGCAGCGCACGCAGCACACGCTTCAATCACTGTAGCCGTGAAGCTGGAGGAAACCCAGTCATAGGCAAAGCCTTGCCGATGACCAGCCGACGATCGGCGACATTCGGTGGCAATGTTCCGTCGATATCCGGCCTCACACTGGCCGCACTGCGATTGGCCTCTCGGCCGGCCGGCGATCTCAATCTGGTTCGCGGCGTTCTTCTCGAGGCCCTAGACCATGTCGACCACGCACAAGGCCATCAGTGTTTGAAGGCGGCGAACAGGATGGGCGAAAGCGCGATCACGGCGATCACGCCCGCCCAGATAAGAATCGATGTCAATTATCGGATCCGTTTGACCATTTTTCCACTACGCCGTGATCCACTCAGGGCGAAGAAAGTTGTTTGGGGACAATTCGTTACATCGGATTTGGTGGGCCGACGCGAAATGGAAAAATGGGTCAAATCCTGCTGAAACTCAACACCCGGTTACTTTGCGGGAAGATTACCCTCTCTCGCAGATCGCCTGAAGTCGCTAGCCGCAGAGCCTCGATTACCTTGGCTTGGCTGTCAATCACGTTTTGCATCGCCTGGAGGAGCGCTTCATGCTCCGCGCGCCTAGCAAAATGCCTATTCCACCAATTTAGAAGCATTGGCTCCCCTTACTTATTTTAGCTGCTAACTTATTCAGTCAAAACCTGGGATGCTTCTACTCTGCGTGCGACATGCTGTCGCAAAAGGGGCATTCCGATTCCGTATGGACGCCGAGCAGTTCCGGGGTCGTGCGGGTGTGTGGGTTGTGTCAGAACCCAACCGCCCCTTCCGACGTTACACTTCGAACGGGAAATGACGTGGAGATGCGAATGGCTACGGAGACTCGAACTGTGCAAGTTGGCAACGCAAAGCTCCGGACATGCCGTCGTGGAACGCCAGGGAGCCAGACATTGCTGTTTCTCCACGGCGGCGTCGGCTCCTTGGAAGACTTCGACCCGATCATCGATCTGTTCGCCGAGTTCGACTGCGTTATGGTGGACAGCCGCGGACATGGCGGCTCAACCATGGATAACACGCCCCTCAGCTATCCTCTGCTCGCTTGCGACGTGGAGGCCGTCATCAACGATTATCGCCTCGTAGAACCGCTTGTCATTGGCCATAGCGACGGTGGGATCGCCGGGCTGCACATTGCGGCGCGCGGCAAGGTCAAGCTTTGCGGTCTGGTGACCATCGCCTCCCGCGGATATCCTCCACCTGACGAGCTTCTCGATAAGGTCTACCGGCCTCTAACGGCGGACAAGTGGCGTGAGCGTTTCCCGGCGGGGGTGACGCTCTACGAGAAACTTAATCCCGAACGTGATTTTGATCGACTATTCGGCACCGTCAAAGCTATGTGGATCAATATGGAAGACGACAACTATCCTTTCCACGTCCTCCACAAAATCGATCTGCCGACCTTGATTCTGTGCGGTGACAGAGATCATCTGGTCTCCCGTGATCAGACGCTTGCGCTTGCGAAGGCTCTGCCGAAGGCTGCTCTCGGGATCTTCCCGTTTGGCAGCCACATATTTCACCAAGAACATCCCGAGCTCGTGGCGCCCTTCATCACCGAGTTCATCTCGCAAGTTCAAAAATAGGATGGTTTTATGAGGACGGTAACCCAAGTGGTCGGCAACGATCACGTCGCCCGCGAAGTCGATGACGCCGATATCGCGCTTGAACTCAACGGCATGGCCTTCGAATTCCAGTTCCGAAGGGACGACCGGGACGACATGGGAATTCTCCGGATTGCCTTTATCGATCTGGAAGATCCTTTCCTGGCTTTGAGCCGCGGCTGGTCGCCGGCTCCTGATGCGAGGCGGGAGTTGGTCTTGTCCTGGATCTTCGAAATGACGTCATGAACCTCGCCGCCGTCGCTGGCTTGAGAGTGCCCGAATGTCGACTGTTCAACTGAGGTAGAAAGGAATGCTCTGATGCCCATCTACATAACCATCGGCTATGGAGACCAGGCGGGCTATAATCGCACGACTCCGGCAGTTCGAAACGAAGCCCATGCCCATGACGAGAAGCTGAAGATGAGAGGTGCCCAGATGGGCATCGCGGGCTCTCCGGTGCAAGTGAGGAACCATGGCGGCAAGCAGGTCCAGACAACCGACGGGCCGTTCTTGCAAGCATCCCTACCGGTTGCCGGGTTCGCGTTTATCGAGGCCGACAACCTCCAAGAGGCGATAAAACTCGTCTCAAAAACTCCATGCGCCGTTGCATACGGGCTCGTTGAAGTCTGGCCCTTGGAGCAGCGGACATGACCGCTCATGATGCATTCGTCGTCCTTAGCGCGTCCGGTCACATTGGATCGGTCGTGGCCCGAACCCTGCTCCGCGACCGGCACCACGTCATCGCGGTAGTTCGCGACGAAGCGAAGGCCGTTCGCTTGAAATCCGAGGGCGCCGAGATCGCCGTTGTCGATGTTGGTGACAGACATAGTCTGCGAGACTTGTTCCGATGCGGACGGCGGGCATTTCTGCTCAACCCTCCGGTGCCGATCCACATGGTTACGGACGCTGAGGAAAACCGGACGGCATCCAGCATTGCCGACGCGGTCAGCGGCTCCGGGCTCGAAAAGGTGCTCGTGGAGTCGACTTATGGGTCACAGCCCGGCGATGCCGTTGGCGACCTGTCTGTCCTATGGAATTTCGAGCGCTCCATTGCAGCTACTGAGATCCCAATGGCGATCAACCGTGGCGCCTATTATTTCACCAATCTCGATATGCTTGTCGAGGGTGCGCGCAAGGGGACCATCAGCACGATGTTCCCTCCGGATATCAAATACCGATAGTCGCTCCGGCCGACCTCGGCGTTGCCGCGGCGAAACGCTTGGCAGGCCCGGTCGGCGACACAGGCATCCGCTATGTGGAGGGACCGGAACGCTGCTCGTTCAACGATGTCGCAGCAGCCTTTGCCAATGCGGTTGGCCGCGAGGTTTCGATAAAGTCCATCGAGCGGTCCAACTGGGAAGTGAATTTCAAGCAACAGGGCTTTTCAGACGAAGCAGCGCGTGCTTACAGCATCTGATCGTCAAGGATCAGAATCTTCATATCCGCCAAAGACGATGCCATGTCCGGTCGCCCATCCGATCAAGTCCGCACTTGGGCCCTGATTCCTGCTACAGTAAAATAATCGGTCTGTAACTTGATATTCGGCAGTGTTTTGTGCGATACCGTACCAAAGCTCCGGCGTTCTTGCGGTAATACTCTGTAAGCCATCGAAATAGCACGAGTTAGGCAGTGTCACCATTTAAGGGATTCCCAAATCGGCATTTGAATGATTCATAGGGCGTAAGCTTTTGATAGGAGTTGACGCCGATGCGCCGCTACGCCCTTCGTGACGATCAATGGGAACGGATCGAGCAGCTTTTGCCAGGCAAGGTGTCAGACAGAGGCGTGACGGCGAGTGATAACCGGCTGTTCGTCGACGCCGTTTTGTATCGTTACCGGGCTGGCATACCGTGGCGGGATTTGCCTTGTCGCTTTGGCGATTTCCGGGTCGTTCACACACGCCATATGCGCTGGAGCCGCAAAGGCGTTTGGGAAAGTATTTTCAAAGTATTGGCGTAGGATGCCGACAACGAATACGCGATGATCGACAGCACGATCGTGCGGGCGCATCAGCATTCGGCGGGCGCAAAAGGCTCGTCGAAAAAAATGAATGTATCGGCCGCTCACGCGGCGGCTTGAGCACAAAGGTTCACGCGCTCTGCGATGCATTGGGAAATCCGCTCGGGTTTCATCTGACGCCAGGGCAAGCCTGCGACCTGGATGGCGCCGACGTTCTGCTCGGCGGGATCGAGGCGGAGATTCTGATCGCCGACAAGGGCTATGATGCGGACGAACGGGTCATCCAGCGGCTCCAAGCCGCCGAAATAGAACCCGTCATCCCGCCGAAATCGAACCGGAAACAGCCACGCGACTATGACAAGGCGCTCTACAAGGCCCGCCATCTCATCGAGAATTTCTTCGAAAAACTAAAACATTACAGAGCTATAGCCACGCGCTACGACAAAACCGCTGCGGCCTTCCTCGGCGCAATCCACTTGGCAGCATCAATCGTCTGGCTCAATTGATGACGCTGCCTAACATATTTACGAAAGCTAAAGGATCAACGRCCAATTCTGGTGGCGACATCACGGTCGGCAACACCGATGCCCTGGCGTTTTTCCAGGCCAACACCAATGCCAAGTTCGCATCCTATGAGCGGGCAATAAGTTTTCCTCCCACGTCAATTTTTCCGCCACCGTGCCCACAAGCTTCCTAAACATTATCGGCATCAAATCGATCGACGTCGCCGGCGTTGCCACCGGCAGTTATATACCGGCGACATATGTTGATTTTTACCTGATKCTCGACAACTCGCCGTCGATGGGGCTGGGTGCCACGGATACAGACATCAGCTCGCTGGAGTCCAATACGTCGGACACTTGTGCTTTCGCCTTGCATATCGATGTGCTGCCCTGTCGAGCGACATGGACGACGTCGCAACCAAGACTTCGACAATCGACCTCATGTCGATTCCCAAGCAGGGTTACAACATCGACCAGCAGACCGATTTCGAACTAATGCTCGGCCAGTTGAAGACAACGATTGGCACGAGCGGGCAGGGTTACACGGCGACGGATCCGCAGAAAGTGCTGTTCTTCGTCTCGGACGGTGTTAACGACAGCTACAAACCCACTGGCTGTCTCAAGACCACGACCAGCGGCCGCTGCCAGGCGCCCATCGATTTCGGTATTTGCACAAAAATCAAAGCCGCGGGCGTCCGGATCGCAGTGCTACACCACCTACCGGCCGATCAATAAAAACTCATGGTATGATACCTGGATCAAGCCCTGACGCACCGAGATCAACCCACAGACGAAGGCGTGCGCCTCCGATGGTCTGTTCCTCGAAGTGACGCCATTTCAGGGTAATACGGGCGCCATGAATGCTCTGTTTCTGAAGGTAGTCAAGTACCCCAGCCTCACGGGTTGAAGCCGGCTAACTTTTCTCAAAGCTGCGTCGTCATGATGCGGTTCAGAGGTCGGCGATCTTTGACGGCTGCCCGTGTCAAAACAGTGTGACCGTGCCCATGCGATTAGCGCATATGGAGAAATCCGGCCAGCGGAACATTTCCTATCCACTGCGGTTGAGCGTGCAGACTAAGAGACGCTAGCCCAGCGCAGGAGATAATCCATGCCAGAAACCACTGACACAGCAGCCACAGCCACGAACCCATTGAGCGACGCAGTCCAGAGCGGACCGGCGGGCCTCAACGATCTGAAAAACAAGGTCAGCGATGATTTGAGCGCTGCCACTGACGTCGTCAAGGCCGACGCAAATACTGCGATGCAGAAGGTCCAGGAGACGGTAGCGGAGCAAACCGGCTTTGCCGCCCGCCAGGTCGGCGGCATCGCGACGGCGCTGCAAAAGGTCGGCGCGGAACTTGAACAGAGCGACCAGCCCCAAATCGGGCGCTACGCCAGACAGATCGGCGAGAGCGTTCAAGCAATCGCAAAGAATATCGAAGGCCGCGATCTCGGCGAGATCGCTGGCATGGCCGAGGATTTTGGTCGTAAACAGCCCCTCGCCTTCCTGAGTGTGGCGGCTCTTGCGGGGCTTGCTGCCAGTCGGTTTTTCACTGCGTCGGCGAAACGGCCGGAAACGACCAAAACGCAAGAGTCAAGCCAGGTCGGCTCTACCCAGATGAGTACATCGTCGTCCGCTGTAGGAGGTATTGTCAATGGCTGATCCGAACAACAATCCACCGCTTTCCGAATTGATCGGCGGCCTCGTTTCCGACGTGTCGGGCCTCCTGCGCAAGGAAATCGATCTCGCTAAGACGGAGGCGTCTGAGAAAATTTCAAGCGCCCTGAGCGGCGTCGAAGTCATGGTTGTTGGCCTCGCCCTCGCCATCGGTGCTTTGGGCGTTCTTCTCAGTGCCTTGGTCAGCGGGCTCGCGCTGATTTTGGTCCACAATGGAATGACGCCGATCGGCGCCAACGCGTTGGCAGCGCTCATCGTCGGTGTCGTCAGCGGCCTGATCGCCTGGTTGTTCGTGTCGAAAGGCATAGCTGCGTTGCGCGCCTCCAACCTCAAACTTGATCGCACGGCAACATCCCTTCGTCGGGATGCCGACGTGGTAAAGGAGAAAATTCAATGAATGCCTCGTCCGAGAAATCCTCCGCCGACATCCAGCGCGAAATCGACGCCGATCGCCAAAGGATCGGAGCTCGCATCGACGCCATCCAGGAACGTATGTCACCGGGCCAACTCGTTGACGAGGTGCTGGCTTACGCCAAGGGAAGCGGCGGCGCTGAATATGTCAGCAATCTTGGCACAGCGCTGAAGGCTAATCCTTTGCCTGTCGCCCTGATCGGCGTGAGTCTCGCGTGGCTTGTCGCCAAGCAGGGCACAACGACCGCGGCCAGCCCGACTCCCGCGGTTGAAGAAGCGTATCCTCTGTATCGTGCACAAGGCGCGATACGACGCGTTGGACCGCCAGATGAAGTTGACGGCGAGCGCTACAGCCATTTCGTCGATGACGCCGGCACCCGCTTCAAAGCTCTCACAGATGAGGTTGGAAATCGCGCTGGTAACTTCATTGACGCCACCGGCAGGACATATCGGGGCTTTGCAGACGCCACGGGCAAGCAACTCTCCAACATTTCGGATGATGCAGGGGCCTTGCTTGATGCTTCGACTGGCTGGGCCTCGGACACCTGGCAGCAAATCAAAGACACGGCCGGCGCCGTTGCACAGAAGGTCAGCGGAACGACAAGCGCAGTCTCGGTTTCGGCTTCGAACGTCGGGGCCTCCCTTCAAGACCAGTCGGCGCAACTGACTGCGACTATCCTTCGGCAATTTCGCGACCAGCCTCTCGTCGGCGGTGCTCTCGCCTTTGCCGTTGGTGCCGCGATTGGTGCAACCCTGCCGCACACAGCAAAAGAGGATGAGATCCTTGGTGAGGCTGCTGACTCTTTGAAGGCCGATGTGGCTGACCAGGCCGCAGGCATGGTCGAGCAGGGCAAGAACCTGGCTTCGGATGCCTATGGCAAGGTGGTCTCCGTGGCCTCCGATCTTCACGACACCGCCAAAGATCGCGTTCTTTCGGATATGAACGAGGCGAAGAATCAAAACCCCGCGACCTGAAATCAAATGGAGGCGCGGTCCATCACGCGATCGCGCCTCGCCTAGCTATGTTGTCCCATTGCGTTGATGCATCGATCAATGAATGAACGGATTTCAGTCTTGAAGGATGTGTCTATTCGGTAGCTGTCACGCACCGGACGGATTTCGGGCGCGCGCATGACAGCATGCGATTGAGGGCGGCGCAGCCGATGGCTACCTCCGTCTGTTGCGCGCCGAGTGAGCGCGCTCGCAGTCGAGGTCAGACGATCAATTTGTATCTGCCGGTGGCGGTCTCGACCAGCGAACGCTTGCCATAACCGGTCGTTGCTTGCCATTTCATCCGTCCGTCCGCCCTGATAGCTTCGATGTGTCGGTCTCGCTGACAGCAGAGATCAGTGTCTGCCCGTCCCACCGCATTGGCGCGTGGCGGAATGACCACCGTGGCGCCTACGCTATGCTTCGTGACGGTGTCATAGGTCGGGTGGCCGTCGTAAGCGTCATCGGCCGGGAACTGGGCGATGGGGTCGTCGATCTGGTCGAGCAACATCTCCACCTGCGAGGCGTCGCCGGATCTGAACGACTAGGAGCGCACGCGATAACGCTCACTTGGGGCGAACTACCACATTACCGTTCGAGAGGCTGCGGCGGAACTCCTCCGACGTTGGCCATGGGGATAAGCATTACTTTATACCGGCTATCCAACTGTGCGAAACCATACACGATCGCATAGACGGTGCTTTTGTAGGATTTCAGTAATAACTTCGGCAATATTATAGGATATTCTTTAAGGTGGATTTGCAACGAAGAGATATACAGTTGAACGCCGCAACTTTAGAAGGGTAAATTAAGGCTGCAGGCGTGGCATTCATCAGCCTGCACCGGGTTCACGAGAAAGATTTCGATTTCGCATTACTGATTGATCGTGCTCAGACCAACGCTATGGAAGCATACGCTGCGCTCGCCGCTGCTTTTGCTGTGTGTCAGCTGGACGTAAATCCTATGCGGATTGTCTTGGAGTGGGGAACCTGAGAAAAAGTCTTCCAGCTAGAGGGTTATTCGATCGGTCACAGCGTCTTGCTAGACGAATTCTGACCCAAGCAGGGAGCCCAAAAAATGCATTTGGCCGTGGTAATTCAACGCTTTGCGGCTGATCAGCTTGAGCGAACTAACGCTTCATGATCCTGTC
>NZ_JBFUFF010000124.1:0-16017 GCF_056403555.1 Rhizobium sp. P2_G2 | reverse complement strand
CCCCACACCTGCACGGCCCAGAGGCCGGAGGCGACGTCCTTGATGAGGATGCGGTCGCCCTTGATGCCGCCGGTCGTGGTGCCGTTCAGGGTGATCGTGTCGTCGGTCGCGCCGGCCTCCCAGGCATTCGAGGTCGAGCCGGAATCGGCCGCCTGCCAGCAGACGCCCTGCATGATGTCGGTCGAATTGGCGACCTTGATCACGTCATTGTTGGAGGTCACCGTCGTGCCGACGATGATCTCGTATTCATCGCCGCCGCCGGTCGAGGCGGGCAGCGTCACGGTCAGGCCGGCCGCGGCATTGAGCACCAGCGGCGTCTTCATGTGCCGGGTGCGGTCGAGCACCACCGAGGCGGTGAGCGAATAAGGCTTGTAGCTATCCATGGTCAGGTCTCCGTTACGAGCTGGCGGTCAGGCCGAAGAGGTCGGCGGCGACGCCGAGGCCCTTCTCGTTGCTGACCTTCAGCGTGCCCTCGCCGATGATTACGCCCTTCTCGGCGTCGCCGGTCTTGGCGACATCGTTGTCGTCCTGGATCTTTCTGAGCCAGAGGAAGGAGACGAAGTCGGGATCGAGGAAGAAGGCGTTGCGAGCGACGCCGGCCGCGGCCGCCTGCACCCGGTTCGGCATGATCATCACCTTGCCGAACGGGCCTTCATAATAATCGGCGGTGGCGATGATCGTGTTCTTCTCGCCGCCGGAGGAGACGGCATAGCGGAACGACGCCACATTGGTGTCCGACATGAAGGTGACGAAGACGCTCTTCACATAGGGCGAGGTGACGGCATAACGCAGGTTGGCGCCGGAATTGTAGCCCTGCTGCATGACGCTATCGAGGATCGTCTTGGTGAAGGCGCGTTGCGTGCCGTTGGTCGCCGCCACCGTCAGCCCGGTGCCGGAGCTGAAGCCGCCATTGGCGCCGCTGGCGCCGCGGGACACATTGGTGACCAGCCAGGACGGCAGGCCGCCGAGATAGCGCGTCGCGCCGGCCACGGAAGCGGTGTTGGAGACGATGGCGAATTCGATGTCCTTGCGGACTTCGACGCCCTTCTTGGCGCGCTGGTATTTGCGCTTCTGCACATTGCCGGCCTCGGAGACTTCCTCCTGGGTGCCGGAAATGATCCAGTCCTTGCGCACGATCTGGGTATAGTCACCCATCCGCGCCGGCGGCGTGACGTTGGCGAAGGTATAATCTTCGCCTTCCTCATGCGCATTGGCGCCGGGGGCGGCGAGATCGTCCGTTTCCCATTCGGGATGGATCGAAACGCATTTGCCCTTTTCGACCAGCGAATAGATCGGCGTGTCTTCCGGCGTGATGCGGGACACCACGTCGGACAGCTCTTCTCGATTACCGACCGCATTGGCGGTGGTGAAGGTATTGGCGATAACAGCCATTGCCTATATTCCTTTGATGGAAGTGTCGGATCAGAAGTCGATCTTGAGCGCGTCGTGGATCGACCCGGTTTGAGACAGCTTTCGCATCGCGTCACGACTTCCTGCAGTCTTGCCCGCCTGCCGCGCCTTGGGCGTGAGCGGCGGGGCATTGTCCAGCTTGCTCATCGCCTTGCTGCGCGCCCGCTCGGCCTCCAGTCCCTTCATGGCCCAATGCATGACCTTGAAATACCGGTGGTCGTTGAATTGCCGCATCTCGTCGGGGCTGAAGCCGAAATCGCCGCCGGTGCTGAATGCATCGGCGAAGAATTTTTCCCGCACATCCGGCTTTTGAAGCTCCGGAAATGCGTCGACGAGAAGTGCGTTTTCCTGGGCAAGCGTCGCCTGCAGCTGTTCAGCCGTCATCTCCCGCGACGCCGTCTTGGTGTCGTTGGCGAAGGACAGGATGGACTGGATCTGCTCGATGCCGGAGTCGAACATCGCCTTGCGGCGGGTATATTCGCCCGGGTYGGTCATCGCCAGATGCCGCGACGGTTCGTCGGGAAGCTGTTCTGCAAGAAATCCGGCGACGGCGTCCACGGATTTGAGGACGCGAGCTGCCGTCGACTCAAGCGATCGGCGCGAATTGCCGAGAGCCTGCGTCTTGTGTCGATAATCCTTGTCCCGCATATAGCCGTGCTTGAGTTCCCCAAGCGTGACCTGCTCGCCGCCTTTCATCAGGATGGGCTGCTTGTCACCGTCATCGGCTTCGTCGGCTTTGTTGGCCCCGGCCTCGCCGGTCGGCTCATCGCCTTCGTCATCGGTCTTCAGGTTTTGCGCCGCCTTTTCCAGGCTGACGGCGTCGTTCCTCTCCTCGCCGTCCGGTCGCCAGGCTCCGCCGTTGTCCTCTTCGGGATCGTGGAAATCCAGGCTTGCGGCATCGTCGAGGGAAAGGGTTTGCGATGCACTATCGCTCCCGGCCGAGGCCAGGTTGGCGGTTGCTGTCGTCATCGATGTTGTCCTTGGGTTTGGGAGCTTGTCGCTCCGCGCCGGCCCTATGCCGGCGCCTTCTTTCCCTCGACGGCGGATTGAGCCAAGCTCCTGATCCGGTCGCGGAAAAGTCTGATGACGCGGGCCTCGGCGGCCATCACGCGTCGTGTCTCGTCGTCATTCGGCTTCGCATGGATGCACCGATCGATCGCCGATGTCTCGAGCTCGTCCCAAAGCTGGTTGAACAGCGGCATGTCGAGCAGCGCCTGTGCGATGCGCCTGCGTTCCTCATCGGTCATCGAAGTCTCCGGTTGCGGCGCCTATCGCCCGGATCGGCCGCAGAGCTATCGATATGACGCAAAGACCCCTCACGACTTACAAAGTCGAGCCACTGGTCTCGACCCGTCCGTCGAACCCTCACAAGGGGAGCTTAACCCGCGGCTCCGCTGTGTCCTGATTGACGCCGGGAGAGTGCCACGAGTCTTCTCCCCCCTTGTGGGGGAGATGGCCGGCAGGCCAGAGAGGGTCTTTCGCCATATGCGATAGCTGTGGTATCGGTCGGGCGAGCGCCTATGCAATAATGCAGAGTTAGTTTGGCGGCGACGCAGACGCGGCTTTCCTCTTCTTCGCAGCGAGGAAAAGGGAGCCAAGCGGCTCGCCGCTCACGAAACCGCGCTGGTCGGGTTTGCGCCCAGCAACGCCCGCATGATCGCATCCTTGACCCCCTGGTTGGGCACCCTCGGTTGAGCCGCCGTCCCCTCATCCGGGCTCAGGGCCGCATAGTTGTCGGAGATGAGGTTCGGGGTGCGGGCGTTGAACAGGATGTGATCTTTCAAGAGCGGATGCGAGTTGACGTACGCCCTGATTTGCTTGGCGGTGTTAGGTGCCACGGTTTTGAAATAATTCGGATTTTCCATATAGGCGCGAACGGCTTCTGCCATCAACTCAGACGGCTCGTCCCTGGGAAGATAACCGAAATCCTTGGGCATCTTGTTGCCATTCACGTCGCGATAGACAGTTTCAAGCTCCGGCTCCATCTCGGGAGTGATAGGTATATCCCGATAGGGAATTTTAAGTTTTCCGTTCTTCAGCCAGGTGATGACGGTGCCCACCATGTTATTTATTGCATGACCGTTTTCATGGTCTTGGACCAGACCCGCGTCATTCTTTGACAATCCGCTGTCCACGGTTACTTCAGACTCATAACCACCGTTGTTGATCTGCTTTTGAACTCTGGACGTGGGTACATTCTCAAATTGTCCTAAATCCCCGCTTTGCATAGGCTTGATCGTAGGCCCCTTGCCGGTGGTTGCAATTGTGATGTCGTCGCGCTTGCTGGCTGGCAATGGTCTGTCGCGTTTGTTCAATGTCTGCCTTCCGACAACAGCGGCGTCGGCGCCAATCGCATCGCCATCAATGGTCAGTAGAAGTTTGCCAGTGGTCGGATCATAATGCTGTCCCCGAACAGGGTTGGCGTAGTCGGCGCTGAAAGGCCGGGCTTTTTTGTTCGGTGGCAGATGGATGCCATTGTGGGATTTCCGGCTCGAGGGGCGCAAGCGCCCGCTTTCATCGGCCGTTTGCCCCCCGGCAGTGTTCTCCGCGATCGGCGGATCACCGACGATGGCCGGAAGAGGTTTGCCGGTGACCGGATCGAATTCCTGTTTTGCAGCGGGATTCAACGTCTCGCTGCTGCTCGACGCCAGGTCTTCCCTCGACTCGGCTGCTCCCGGCGACAGTTTCTCGTCCTTCGGAAGGCCGGTCTGTACATCGATGCCCTCCCCCAGTATTTTGCTTTTGATATAGGGTATGAGCTTGCTAGCTCCGATCCCGAGGAGTGTCTGTGCAGGCGCCAAAAGGGCACCAAACTCCGCCTGCTTACCGGCTTCTCCGAGCCTGTTTTTCAGATCCCCTTGTCCATCGCCAAATCCTTGAGCCGCGCCGCCGATCGTGCCAGCAACGGTAGCGGCGGCCATGCGTGGCACAATCGTCTTGCCAACATTGCCGAATATCCAGTCCACGAGAGCCGGAGCCCTAAGCGCGGTCGCAGCGATAGTGGCGGCGCTCCCGCCCAACTTTCCCGCAGTCGCGAATACCGGATGGTTCTCATCAATGTTCGCATCTTTTGCGCGCTCGATCTGTAGCGCGTGATTGTATCTGTCGTTCCAGTTCTCTTCCGGTAATGGCTGGGGCACCCAACTCCTTGGAACAAGTGACGCGATATAGGGCGCAACCGTAGCATTGATTCCGGCATTCATTTCGTCTGCATAGGAACCGAAGATTGGTACGCCGCGGGCGAAAGTGCGGCCGAAGTCGTCGACGTTTTTGTCCGTCAAATCTGCGAGATCCCCTGCCGAACCCGCTCGAGTGCGTGCATCCCGCGAGTTCTGACGCTCCTTCGCCAGATCGTCCCCGTTCATGTAAGAGGCAAAGTTATCTGCATGGCCAAGGGTCAGGTCATTGGCGAGCATTCTGATAACATCGTCAGCAGCTTGACCGGCTTGGCCATACCACGGAAGGGCGTCATACCGAGCTATGACTGGATCCTCGATCGGTTTTGGGGTGACGCTGTTCAAATAGTCTTTGATTGCCTGAATATCGGATTGCGTCAATGGCCGATTGAACGCGCTGTACGGCACCCGCCAACGGCCACTCCGTTCCCATGAAATGTCCTCCATGGCCGAAGGATCGCGCTGCGCCTTCATCTGATCCGGAAACGCCAGCGGATTCCCCGTGTCCCGCCTCTGCTGTTGGCCTGCCGCGGCGAGAATAGCCCATGGGTCCCACGGGCCATCGGCGGTCGCGGGCTGGTTTCGGATATGGTTGCCGGCGTTGCGGGGATTGTCGGAGGGCGGCGCTGCCCGTACGTCACTCGACATCTGCCTGGAACCGCCGGTCGGCAACGTCCGGCCTGCTCTTTCGGCCTGATCGAGCCATCTGAGCCCAGGATAGGTGATAGGGTCCGCTGCGTCCTCAGGACCATTGCCGCTTATCGAAGCCGCCGGCCTGCCACGCATGGCCTGCGTAATCATTTGATTGGTCACATCGTTGCCAATGCTATGGGGATCGGCGGGCGTCACGGTATCGGCGAAATTGGTGTCATCACCGGCGCCATCACGTCTTAGGAAACGGGCCTGCAGGCGCGTCGGCCCTCCGGCGCCCAGCTGCCTGTTCATGCCATTCAGCATGGACAGCGGACTGGTGCCGCCATCATCAGCGACCGGCGGCTGATTTAACGCCGCCACATGCTGCCGCTGAATTTCCTGCGCAATCGCGTTCACCGCTTGGGTGTTGCCCGCATTCTTGGCGTTTGCCAGCGCCTGGTACAACTCATCGATCGTCGCCATTAGGAGTTCTTTCAAGAGGTCGTAGATTGATAGGTGCCGGGCCGCATTCGGCGGGGCTTGATGCATCTGTAAGAGCGGTCGCAGGTCATGCGAAAACCCTCGCCACCTTGCTGCGGAGCCGATGGTCAGGTTCACCGATCAGACCATCCAGGCCTCGGGCCTCCCAGAACCTGACCGTTACCGCAATCGGCACACTCATCTGGGGCTTCGGCGATCTGCTCCCGTTCTGAAGCGGTCACCCCTCACCCCGGCATTCCGCCGACATGCGCATTCGCCACCGGCTCGCTGGTCAGGATCTGCGCGGCGTTCTGCTGGCGCCGGAGCGCCAGTTCCTGGTCGATCTGGTAGCGCTTCAAATCGCCCTCCTGCTGCAGGCGCTGCTGCTGCAGTTGCAGGTCGTTCTGCAGCTTCTGCTGCTCGATCTGGCTATCCATCTGCGCTTTTGCCGCCTGGGACTGCTGCTGCGCCTTGATCTTCTCCATTTCCGGATCGGGCCTGTTCGCCGCCGCCTGCTGCATCTGCTGCAGCTGTTGCGGGTCCGGCTTGGTAAAATACATTTCCGGCGTCTTCAGCCCCGCCGCCTCGACCCCGCGGGCCAGCGCGTTCCAGACATTGTCCGGGGTGACATAGGGGTTGTTGGCCGGCCCGAAGGCGCCGAGCAGCTTTTCCTGCTGCGCGCCGATGAACTGCATCATCGCCATGTCGCGCTCGCGCGTGCCGGCGCCCAGCCCGGTATTGACGGTGCAATCCATCGCCGCATTCCATTGCCGCGGATCGAACTCCACCCATTGCCCGCGCAGCCGCACAGTGCGCGGCTTGTCCTGGTGCTTGATCACCATCCGCAGCACAATGCCGAACAGCCGCTTCAGCCCGCGGGCAAAGGTGCGCACCATCTGTTCGGTCTGGCCGATGCCGGCCTGTTCGAGCAGCGCTGTCGCCGTCGCCGTCATGTTCTGCAGCGTATCGGGCGGCAGGCCGCTCGAGGCATCGGTGACACCGGTGCGATCCATCAGCGCATTGTCGAGATAGTCGAGCATGCCGAAGGATTGCTGGGCGACGAAGGGCACGGTGTTGATCTGGATCGCCTCGCGCACGTCGACACCCTGGTTGATGCGGATCGGCTGGCCGAATTTGGGGTTCAGCACCGCTTCGGGATTGGCGATCGTGCCTTCCTGCACCGCCGGCTGCGGATTGTTCTGCCAGTAGATATTGTCGAGCGTCTGCCTGAGCAGCACGGTCTTGACCCGCTGGATCTCCATCGCATCGTCGGGGATCGAATTGCCCTCGCGCTGATGCGGCCGCCGCTCGACGACGAGATCGGCAAACGGCACATCGTCCGTCTCCTCGTCCTCAACCTTGTACTTGTCGTTGATCGCGCCGAGATAGACCATGCGCCGGAGCTCGGCGAT
This sequence comes from Rhizobium sp. P2_G2, assembly GCF_056403555.1. NCBI lineage: Bacteria > Pseudomonadati > Pseudomonadota > Alphaproteobacteria > Hyphomicrobiales > Rhizobiaceae > Rhizobium > Rhizobium sp. P2_G2. The sequence goes on along the minus strand of NZ_JBFUFF010000124.1, from coordinate 8,906 downwards.
ACCGTCGTCATCCTGGTCGATGCGGGCGTAAAGCTCGTAATACTCGACCTCCTGCGCCGCCTTGGCGGCTGGGTTGTCGCGGCCCTGCCAATCGCGCCTGCGGCTGAATTGCTCATCGTCCTTGCTGTCGTCGGTGCCGGCGGTCGGCAGGTCGTCGACCAGTTTTCTGTCATAGCCCATCGCCACCAGTTCGGAGCGGCGCATGCGCTTGTTGATGCCGGTGAGTGGGCTGTCATCGATATCGAGCGCATCCGGATGAATGAGAAATTCCTCCGGCGCCACGCCTTCGAGCCGGATCTGCCCGGCCTCCGTCACCCGCCGGATCCGGATGTCGAACACCGGCTCCTGGCTCGGCTGCCCGCCCGGCACGTCGATCTGCTGCATGCGTTGATCCTTGCCCAGCACCTGGACGCTGTCGTCGCCGACCAGCTGGATCAGCGCCTGCTGGTCGAGCCCGGTATGCATGGAAATCGACACCGAGCGCTTCTTCTGCCAATAGACCCGGACAATGCCGTTGCGCAGGCGAAGCGCGTCGTCGGCCGCATCCTCGATCGCCTGGTCGGCCAGGCTTTCGGGCAGCACGATATGGTTGACATAGTCGGTCGCCTGCTCGGCGCCGCCTTCATCGCCCTCGCTGAGCGGCTGGTATTCGACGATCCGGTCATTGCCGAGAATGGTGCGGATCAGCGACGGTTTCACCTTCTTGATCACCGCGCGCACATCGCGCGACACCACCTGCGAACGGTTCTCGTCCGCCGGCGTATCCTTCATCACGCCCTCGGAATATTCCATCGCCTTGCGGCGATCCGAAGACATGTCGGTGCGATATTTCTCGCATTCCTTGACCAGGTCGAAGACCTGGGCCGAGATCGTGCCGCGCTCCGGGCTGTCGGGCGTATCCGCCATCAGACGACCTTCCTTGTCTTGAAATCCCAGTTTTCGGCCTTGGGCTTCGGCGCCTCATAGGCCACGCACATCAGCCCGAAGGCATCGCTCGCATGGCTCGACCAATCGTGGTCGGGCCCGAGCCCGATGCCGCGCTCCTCGTCACGCTTCTCGTGATACCAGCCGAGCGCCGAGCGCCCGCCTTCGGTGGTCTCGGCATGAAACCAGATCGACGGAAACAGCCGCCGAACCGCCTCGATGCGCTTCGACGCCGCCCCGGAACCCTGGTTGCGGATCACCGTCACCGCATAACCGGCCTGGCGGAAAAACCCTTCATAGGAGGCATCGTGAATGCGATCCTTGGTCGAGCCGTCATGCGGCAGGATCACCTCGGTGCGCCCGGCCAGATAGCCGCGCGACCGCATCCATTCGAGATGCGCCGCCGCCGGCTGGCCGACGGCCTCGTAATAATCCAGCACCCGGATCTCGCGCCCGACGAACTGGGCAATCCAGATGGCAAACGCATCCGCCTTGGCGCCGGTGCCACCGATATCGACAAAGGCGCGATACTGCATCAGCGGATCCGCCGCGACCTTGCCGATCCGGCCCTCGCTCTTCGCCGCATTCAGAGGCCGGGCAAAATAGGCGCCCTCCTGCAGCGTGACGAAGTCACCTTCCCAGATATGCGCATATTGATCCGGCCTCTCCTTGAGGTCGCGCTGCCGGTCACGCTCCAGTTTCGCCGGAAACCACGGATTGTCGCGCCAGTTCATCTCGACGACGCGAAAGCGCTCATCGGCCGTCTCGCGAAACCTTTTATGCGTGGCGCTCGCCCGGCGGCGCGGATTCCACGTCACCCAGAGTTCGCTATCCTCCTCACGCAAAGTCGGGATCAGCACCTGCCACGCCGTCTCGCTGACCGGCTCGGCCTCGTCCACCCAGCCGAGCAGGATGCGCGCCCGCGACTTGATGCTGTCGAGGCTGCGGTCCAGGCCGGCAAAGGTGTAATAAATCCGCCCCGACAGCGTCGCGACATATTTCTCGCCAATGTCGAAATGCGGCTCCAGCCACGGCTCCGAACGGATCGCAGCCTTGATTTCCTCGAGCGAGGAACCGGCCAGCGAATTCATGAACTGCCGCGCGTAAAGGATCTGCCCGCTGCGCCCCGCCGCATCCCACATGAAGGCGCGCACCGCGGTCATCTTGGCAAAGCTGCGCGTCTTGGCACTGCCCCGCCCACCCCAGGCGCACCGGATATCGGCCTCGCCGGAAAACACGGGAATGAGCTTTGGCGGCAGAACGATCTGCTCAGTTGTCATGGCCAGGCGCCACGAGTTCGATCCGCTGCACAAGCTTGATCGGCGCCACCGCCTCATCACCCCCGGCAGCCGCCTGCGCCTTGTCGTCGATCCGGTCAGCAATCTCCTTGATCGCCCGCAAATCCCCGCTCTCGGCCATCTCGATCAACCGCGAGGCGATCTGCCGAAGCCCACGGCTATTGTCGAGCTCCAGCGCCGCCAGCTCCATCTTCAGGGCATCCCGAAACGGCATGTCCTGCTTGCTGCTGCTTTTTGCCTTGCGCGCCATGGTCAAACGCCCCGATCACGTGAAAGGGAAAGCCAGTCCACCATTCAGCACCCCGGCTTCGGCCACGGCTTGGGCTTGGTCTTCTTCGCCATGGCGGTTCCTTTCATGCATGAAAAAACCCGCCAGCTTGCGATGACGGGGTGGCGGATGAGCGTGTGTATGGACTTACGGACAAACTGAAGAAAACGGAAAAGGCCACAAGCCTCCCACTGTGCCGATCGCCTGTTGGCGTCGGCTGGGTTCGGGTATCGGCAGCGATGGCCGAGGGACCCGAGGCGTCCTACACCGGCATTTGGGGGGTGGAGCGAACATTAACAAGGTGGGATTTGAATTTAGATGAATGCGGAGATCTGGCGCGTGGCACCCCCCTTCCAGGTTCATCGAAAGGCAGAGGCAGATGCGACATCTCTGCGCACTGGCGCCACCTTGCCACCTGGCTAGCCAAGAGTTTCTCGGAAGCAAAGCCATGGTTAGGAACAGTTGGGTGGCGGTTCTTGGCCCGACGCGCACGTCCAAGCGAGGAACAGATAGTGCCGGCTGATAAGAGTTATGATGCCGACTGGCTCTGCGCCGGAATGCGGTCGCGATGAGCATGGGCCAATATTCCACCGAAATTTAACTGCAAAGCCCCTATGGTCTTCAGCCCCTGGTTTCTACACAGGACACCTATGACGGGCACGATCGATGTCTTATGATATTCAACCATATATCGACCTTATACGATCATTTCTCGATGAAGAGATCCCCGTCGAGGTTTTCGAGAAGCAGTATCTCGATATGTTCAAGGCGGAGAAAAGGTCGCTTCCGCAGCATCTGTATGAACCGCTAAATTGGGTGTTTACAAGTATCGATGTCCATGTTCCGGATAAAGATGGACGAGTGCGCGAGCCATATGAAATGGATGATTCTCGCTTCCTCAAAGACATCTCAGAGACATACTCAAAGTTGCTGGCCTTGAAGTAAGCCATGCACGCGTGAGAACGCCTGTTGCTTTGACGGGATGACCGCGATTGACGCGAAGCGGCCATGTGAGGCTGCGCATCTACTAAGCGGCTTTGCGCCTTCATATCGGCCATTCAAATCCGAACCCGGGATTTCCAAAAGCAGACGCATGTCATACAGCTATGTCAATAGCTAGGAGAAAGTTCGAATCCTGTCGGGCGCGTCCCCGTTGCATTCAGAGGTGGCGCTCGCGGGCATCGAGCCCGTTTCGCATTAGAGACCTTATCGCCGGTCAATCACTCGCAAGGGAAACTTCGCTCTCCCCTGCACCCCATCGAGCAAAGGGAGTTCCTGCCCTCACGCAATCCTGACCAACCGCCCCGGTTGGATGCCGCCAGCGTCTGCCGCTGGACCGCACCAGGGGCTTCCGCACGCGCCAGACCACGGTTAAATGCTTCTGTTGTTCCGGTTTAAATGGTAAGTAATTAGGGAATGGTGACCAATCAAAACAAAGCACCGTCGACAGGCGAAGCGAACGCAATAACCGGGTACTGGAAACAGTACGAGTATTCGGCAAGCGTCCTCTTTCGACACATGCAGGACGGTGCGCTCGAAGCCATATCAATCGCGGAACCGGCTGCCGGCATATTCGACGATTTGGTCCTGCATGCCGAGGGGCGCGTTATTGCCACTCAGGTAAAGAGCGAAAAGAGTGCGAAGTATGTTTCCCTCGGCACTGAGCTAAAGGGCGCACTGATTGCGGAAATGGCCGCCTCTTGGCTCGCCCTGAAGGAGCGTTTCCAGACAGGCAACGTGCATCTACGCTACATCTTTGCCGGTCTCTTCAGCACTTCCGATACCGCTCTTGCGAACACCAATGCTGAGGGTGCACGTCACAGTGCTGCATTTGCCGATTTCATCTCCTGCTCAGAACTTGACGATGATGCCATCACCAGCTCGATCTGGAGAGACGCGCTCACTGATCTCCGAACTCGATCTGGCCTAGATCAATCGGCCTTCCTCGAGTTTTTGCAGCATCTTGAGCTGAAGGATGAGCGGGCACTTCAGGCAAATGCGATGGCCAATTTTGCCCCAGCGGACCGATCGAAAGTAGCAGCGATCCAGAACCTGCTTCCGGCACTCGTCCGCGCCTCGAACGCCGGTCAGAAATACACCGAGCAGGACCTGATAGATAGGTTGAGGTGGCGGTCGAGGCTAAGCCAGCACAACGTCCACATCTTTCCAGTTCCGCCCGATTACCAAGAGAACGAAGCGACAGAGAGAAAGCTACTCGATCTCATTGAGCACACAACGCAGGGCTATATAGCGCTCATTGGACCTCCGGGGACCGGCAAGTCTACACTTCTGCAACGTGGGCTATTCTCGACCCCCAGCTACAGTATCTCGAGGTACCTCGCGTTTCATCCCGGCCAGCGGCACGGTCTCGGCCGAGCCGAAGCAGGCGAGTTCCTAAACGATATAATCGCCGAGCTGCGCAGTCAGGGGCTCTACGCCTCAACGTTCTCGAACGACAATCTGTCGGGGTTGAGGACGGAATTTGCGAAACAGCTTGAAGCCGCAGGAGCCAAGTATACAGAGTCAGGTCGAAAGACGCTCATCGTAATCGACGGGCTCGACCATGTTCCGCGCGAGGAAAATCCCGAAGTAAGCTTTCTAGCCGAGTTGCCGGCCGCCGCCGCTGTCCCTGAGGGCGTGGTGATTGTCCTCGGCACTCAGCGTATCGAACTCCCGGGCTTGCAGGCGACGATTATTCAGCAAGCGAAAGAGGGCGAGAGAACGGTCACCATTGAGCCGTTGAGCAAGGCGGCCGTATTTGCCCTAGCAGACGCAGCCAATCTCCCTCCATTCGTCGACAGAGACGTTCTCTTTGAAAAGTGCAGTGGCCATCCCTTGACGGCACGCTACTTCATCGAGGCGCTTCGTTTTGTTACCGACGCCGACCTCGCAGAGAAAATCCTCTCCGACACCGATGGCCTGGGACAGTCTCTCCAACAAATCTACGAGCGTGTTTGGCAAAAACTCGACACGGCGCCATCATCTCGCTCGGCATTAGGACTTCTCGCGCGGGCGGAAGGATCGCTGTCATGCGAGCAGCTCGCTGAAGGCAGTAACGACGAGGCGGTCGAGGACGTCCTTGCGACGGCTGGATTCTTGCTTTCCATCGATCGCCAGAGCCGGCTCTCCATATTCCACAACAGCTTTCGACTATTTGTGGCACAGGAGACCGGACGGAAKTTTGGCAAACCTAGCAACGACCTAGAGCAGGCTATCCATTCAAAGCTTGCAGCGATCGCTGACAAAGCGCTGCCCGACGACCCGCAATACTGGTTTCAGTTACGGTATCAGTCGAGGGCCGGGGATTTGGCTAGGGTTCTCGCGCTTGGCACTCCAGCTATTTCCGGCAATCGCTTCGCGCCTTCCGTCCCTCTGGCGAAATCTACACGGACTTGCGGCTTACTTATGCCGCAGTGAAGCCGACGCGTGATCGCGTCGTCCTCTTGAACCGGCTGCTCGTCGAGAAAGAGCTCGATTATCGTCTGGAGGCAGTCAGCAGTCTCGACTTCGTCGAGCTCCTACTGGAACTTGGAGATGTAGAGCTTGCGACCCGGCACGCTCTTGAAGTTGGCGAAAGTGGCGAGGGTTGGCTCAAACTCGTCGACCACTACTGGTTCAAAGGAGACACTGAGCGAGCTCGGCAAGTTTTTGAAGCCAACGAGCCCCTTGAGGTTCTTTTCGCTGGAGAGGGTTTCGATCCGTACAACGAAATGAAGCGCGCGCGCGGCTGGATCGAGAGAGCACAGCGCTTCCGGCCGCTCGACAAGCTCGCTGCACTGGTCGACTCGGTTGTCGTTCAGACGCGTGGGATGCATGACGACGACGATGGCTCGGGTACGCGGCGCGGACTCAAGTTCAGCCTTGCCTTGGGAGCTGTCAGCGACCAGCGCATCACCGACTTGTCAGAGATCAAGAAGCTGCTCGAACTAACCGATGAAGAAGCTGCGTGCTTGGGCGTGCATGCTGCAGAACTCGCGTTTCAAGACGAGAAGCGAGATGAGGCCCTCAAGTGCCTCTCACTCGCATCTAGCGCGCTCGATACGGCCCATCCATCTTGGAGACGCGCGGCCGCCTTGGCTGCAAGGAAACTCGGAAACCTGACCCTCGCGGCAAGGCTTGCCTCCACGCTTACGATTCCCAGGCTCGATCGTCAGGATACAATACACGAGGACCTAGGGGACCTCTCGAGAGCGATCATCGAAACTGCTTTCCTCGGCGCAGCTCTAGGCGTTTCGATTCCAGACGAAGGCGGCGCCCGCGATCCAGAAGGCAGCACGCTCCTAGCAAACGCCCACACAAAAATGCGGGAGCTGGGTGCCTTGAAGGCTCTCGCTCGCGAGCAAGAAACCAGCCTGACGATGCGGGCCCTGAGGTCCCTTGTCCTCTTCTTCGCTCAAACCCGAGCGGACCCCGGTGATTTCGCTGCTTACCGGTTTTTTGGCTTTCTGGGCAGCATTGCTCGGCACCTTGTTCAGATAGCCGAGACCTGGGGACAAACAGCGTTCGACGAATTTGTCGCTGCAATGGATGAAAGGCTAGCGCGCGGTGACAACAACCTTGCGCGTTCCGAGGGTTTCCGGGTCAAATTCGCTAAAGCAGTTTTCGACGTCAACGGCGACTCCGCTGCTGCACGAACGCGCGCTGACCTTGCACGGGCTGCTGCGCGCGCCGACCGCACTCCCCATGAGGCGGTAGATTCCTATACGTCGCTCGCGCGCGTGTACTGTCACATCGGCCTCGCGGACGAAGCCCGCGCCACGCTCGACGCTATGCACCAAGATACATTCGGCTATTGGTTGCGGGCCAAGAAGGAACCTCAGTACACGTTCTGGGCGTGGTCGTTCCTAAAAGCCTGCGAGACTTCTCCGAGCACCATGGAGGAATCTTCTATCGCCTTCGCCCAGTTCATTCTCGGCATGGACGAGACTGAAGGGGACGAAACGGCCGTCCGGCTGGTCGCGGACCTCTTGGACGGCGCTGGAGTGAGTCCTCGTGTTCTTGCAGGGGTCACTAACAGGTTGCTCCAAAGTAATCTGGCCACCTGGGCCCGAATTGTGGAGGCCGCCCTTGCCTCAATCGCTAAGCATGACCCGACCCTTGCTGGTAAAACCATCATCGCCTGCGCTTATCTGGTCGTGCCATTCGCAGCCGGTGGCATTGAGCGGTACCTTAAGGTGGCGCTTCCCGCGCTCACGCCTTCCGAAAGGGAGGGGTCAATCTCGATCCTTCTGTCGTCGGTGCAGCGCTGGTGTCCGCCCTCAGAGCGCGAGATCATCCTGAAGGAGATTATTCATTTTGCTCCTGAAGCGGCGCCAGCGATCGAGCCGCTGATTCAGGACGCCGCCAATGTTGCAGAGAAGCTTCGCCGAGTTACCCGCGGGGAGCCGAGCGACTATAGTTCTGAGCGCAGTGTCTCAATCGACATCGAGGCGGATTCCTTGGAATCTCTTCTTGCGGCCGGAGACGGAACGACGAACTATGGAGATCGGGTTGACTATTCATATGCTCGCGCCGCGGAAAATCTCTTCCTGAGCTCAAGCAAAGAGGACATCGAGAATTTCATCGCCAAGCGGCCATACATCGTCGCAGATGCCAAAGCTACTTGTGCAATTTCGCGGCGTTACCTGCAGYTCGGCCTCCGTAAGGAAGCGACCACATACTTTGAGCTCGCCGAGAAGGCCGCTTTCTCAGGTCACTGGTCAGCATTCATGGGCGGTCAGAAGCTTGCGGTGCAGCGGCTTCGGCTGGAGCTAGACGGAAAGACGGCGATCGAAAGAGGGTTCGATGTCCTAGTCACTGAACTCTCAACAGGCCAGTCACACGGCAGTTCGCTCTTCCTGAACCTTGATGACGTACTTGAGTTGATCGCAGATCCAATCCCCTTCCGAGAATTCTGGTCAGAGACAGAAGAGCACCTGAAGGAGTATCGAGAGTTTCGGCTTGCCAAGCCGGTCGACACAATCGACAGCGCTCAAACATACTCCGACGTCCTCGCCTTCATCGTCGCCTACGCGTTAAAATTGTGCTGCCCAGAGGTGACCAGCCATGCGCGCCGGGCTGGACGCCTAATCGCTAGCAGCGGCACAGGCGCCGGGTTTGCTGAGAAGCTGGCAAGCTACCTGCGCGAATATTCGGACGGAGGGCGCGAGCGTGCAGCGCTGCTGCATAGTCTTAGAGCAGTCCCGTCCTTGCGCTCATTCGTCGTCGACGAAGCCCGAGTGCTAGTACCTCTGCACAGAGATTATGACTCTTTGGCGATTGGGTTTGGGTATGCTTTGGCAAGTTTGGCGCGGGCTTGCTCGGTTGAGAACATCCATTTGATGCGGGCTCCACTTTGATTGCGACGGTGTTCCCAAGCGGCGACTTCGGCGATGAGGCGATCGTGGCTTTCGATGCGGCGGTTAAGACATTGGCCG
>NZ_JBFUFF010000123.1:0-16105 GCF_056403555.1 Rhizobium sp. P2_G2 | reverse complement strand
AACTCGCTGACGGCAGCCTGATGCATACGCCGAGCGCGCATTCTGAAATGGATTGCATATGCCTCGCCGTCACCGATGCGCCGCTCAGATTCAAAAGTCGTCTCTTGCGCCTTCTACAGCCGATGTTGGGGATCTGATTACCATTTTCATCGCCGACGGCCGCCGGCGCTGTCCGCCAAGGAATGTCTTGAACCCCGGCCGGAGACGGCCCTGCCCAACCTTTCAGTTAAGCGGCACGGTGATATGATCGAAAACTCATGCATGACAACCCATTCGTCGAGCATGAATGCCAGATCCGGCTGCACTCCCACAAGGCCTAGACTTTCGGCTTCGCATGCCGGCACCCCCGAAGCCTACGCCTGCGGCGTCGAGGGAAGTGACGCGACATCGTTGTCAGTGCGGCAGACGACACTCTCCTGCATCGACAAACCCACGGCCGCCTTTCGAATTGCGTCACCTTAGTTATCGCCGATGAAGCGGGACATGGGTTGTGGAGATGCAAAACTTTCGGCATTCTTAGACATTAGACGCAAATTCCTCAGCAATCTAGCCGTTCAAGCGGTTGAGACAACGCCATCTCCCTCACGCAATAGATGCTTACTTCACGCTGGAGCCGAAGAAATCTACTAAATCCTGCTTATGGCGTTTGTCCCCGTCGCAATTGATTCCGGCATGGGCGCAATCGCCATAGTTGCTTTTTGTCGACGACACAGTCGCAGGGGACCGAACGTCGTTCGCAGAGGCGCTGGTCTTGTCGTTCCGGTCCTGCCTGGCAAACAGATCGTAAACCCGTTTGTCGCCGTCCTTGCTCATCGCCAGCGCGTCTGCCTCGATCGAGTCGACATGCCATTCATCGAAGACGTCACCAACGCCGAGGGAATGCAGGATCCCGTCGCTATTGTCCTTTATTCGGGCGGTCGTGCCTTCGGGGGTCACGCTGATCCCGAGCAGCCTGATGGAGAAGGTGTCCGCCGGTTGCGGCGTGGTCGCCTTCTCATCGTCGTGCTGATCTTGTGCCGCCCGCCGGTCGGGCGAAAACAGTGGGCGCTCGATGAACGACTTGAACGATGCAGGGTCGAGTTTCGAAAGCGGATTGAGCGCGATCGCGGATCGCAAAGTTTCGCTTGCAGCGGCATGCAAGGCTGCGAGCGTGCAGGCTACGGATAGCAGGGTGGTGAGGGCGCGCCAAAACCTCATGCCGGTTTGACCTTCCATCTGCCCTTCACGGCAAGATCGATCCGTAGCATTACGGCTTTCGCTTTGTCGCCATCGCTGGCGTTCAAGCGACGCATCGAGAGAGTATCCACATCGAGCAGCGGAACACCGGTCTCGATACGATAGAGGAGCTGAAGCAGGCCGCCATTGTCGATATCCAATGTCGCCTTTATCTCCACGATATCGGCCCTATCCGGATTGTCGCTGTCCGTCGGGTCGACCGTCGAGGTTTCGATCAGGTGCCCTGATGAGGCCGATGTCGCATCCACGAGGAGCTGTTGAAGATTGGCGCTGGCAAGCGACCGTGATGCCCCCTCGATATAGATGGCGGAACGGTTCTGCGGTTTGTCTCGCTTCGCCGCGGCGGCCAGACGTCCCGCAAGCGCAGTGATCTGGATCTTCTTTGCCGCAGCGTCGAATCCGGCATCTGCAGCATCGAGAAAATTGAGAACGCCGAGCCCGGTCAGAATGACGGGAAGACCGATGAAGACGAGAACCGCCGACAGCCGCAATAAGGATCCGCTTTGCACTGTTGTCGTCATTGTGATGTCTCGCTCGGGACAGGAAGCGCGCCGGTGATGTCAAACCGGTCCCTGCCGTCGGCCTCACGTGTCACCGGGGCAGAGAACCGGGCGTCGGACAGACCAGCTTTCGACTGCAGGATTTCGATCAAGGAGGACGCCTCGGTCGACGTGCCGGCAATCCGGACGCTACCCGGCTGGATATCCATCTCGTCGAGATAGGTATTGTCCGGCAAAGCGGCGGCCAGGCGATCAATGAGTGAAAGCTTGGTATCGTCGGCTTGCTTTTGCTGGATCAGTGTCAGGTCGCGTTGGCGTTCCGCCGAATTGCCTTCCCCTTCGACCATCTTCTGGCGTATCTGCGCCAGTCTCGCATCCAGGTCGGCGAGCTGTCGATCGCTGTCGAAAAGCACAAACACCGACGCGCCATAGACCAATCCGGAAAGCAGCAGCGCTGTTGCAGCAATGATGCCGACAAACCGACGCTGGGCGTTCCGGCTGGTGTCGTTTCCACCCCTGAACAGATCAATCCTGAGTGGACGCTCGGCCGGCTCCTCGGCCGATCCCATCCGTGATGGCGCCAGGCCGAGGGCGGCGAGCTGCCCGACCGATTTTGCCGCGACATCCCTTGGCGTGGCCGTGAACGACACTTCGAATTGTCCGTCGGCACCGGGCTTCGCAGACACCACATAGCCGTAGAAAACCTTTTCCGGCTTCCAAGGTGTGAGCCGATCGAGGCGGTTCTCGATGATCTGTTCGAGATAGTCCAAACCGCTCATCGGCACTTTTATTGCCGTCGACGTCGTGAGATCGGCGGGTAGACGCAATTCCAGGTCTGCGCCCTTGATCGACATCTGCCGACGGGCGCGTTCATCTATTGCCGCGCTGTTGCCGACCAGCGTCAATCGGCTGGCATCGGCGCGATAGAAATCGATTTCGCCCGACTGCGACTGCAATGCGATCCAGCGCCTGCGGCGCAGAAGTCGGGCGGTGACCGGTTCGACCGTATCGGCGAAAGCGGCAAGCAGGTTCGAAAAAACGCGCAGGAACGTCGAGTGCCGCCCAGGTTTCGCCGGCCCGCCGGCCGATTTGGGACGATCGGCCTGAGGGCCGCTGCCAKGCGGCGCCGAGGCCACGAAGGACTTGCTGTTCAACTCCATGGTCAACCTGTCGCTCGCAGGATTTCCTCGATCGTCGTCAGTCCCTTGGCGCATTTCTGCAGGCCGTCTTCGATCATCAGGGTCATGCCCGACCCACGCGCCATGTCGGCGATGACCTGGGTGTCCGGCTGCTGGCGGATGCGTCCTCTGAGGCTCTCGTCGACGCGCATGACCTCGAAAATGCCGATCCGGCCGCGATAGCCCGAATTGCCGCAAGCCTCGCAGCCAACCGCGGCATGGAAGTGAGCGCTGGCATCCACCGCAATGCCCCTCGCCTCGGCGAGAGCATGCGCCCGACCGGCCGCTTCCCCGTCCGGCGACCTGCAGCGCTCACAGAGCCGACGCACTAGCCTTTGCCCGAGCACGCCGCGCAGGCTCGACGCCAGCAGATAGGGTTCGACACCCATGTCGACCAGGCGGACGACGGCGTCACTGGCCGAATTCGTGTGCAGCGTGGTCAGCACCAGATGCCCCGTCAACGCGGCCTGGACGCCGATGCTGGCCGTTTCCCGGTCGCGCATTTCGCCGACCATGATGATGTCGGGGTCGTGCCGGAGAAACGAGCGCAAGGCTGTTGCAAAGGTAAGGCCGATCGACGGCTTGACCTGCGTCTGGTGGATGCCGGCGATCTGGTATTCGATCGGGTCTTCCACTGTGACGATTTTTCGGCCGGGATCGTTGAGTAGCGAAATTGCCGTCGCCAAAGTCGTGGTCTTGCCGCTGCCGGTCGGACCGGTGACGACGACGATGCCATGCGGCTCGGCCAGCAGCCCTTCGAAACTTTTCTGGTCCCTCGGCGTCATGCCGATGCGGCCGAATTCGAGCAGCCGCGTGTCGCGCAGAAGGATTCGGACGACCGCCGTCTCGCCATGCATGGTCGGCATGATCGCAACACGCAGATCGGCTTCGGCATTGCCGATGCGCAGATTGGCACGGCCATCCTGAGGCAGGCGTCGGTCGGCGATATCCAGCCCGGCCAGGATTTTCAAACGTGAAATGACGGCGGGCGCGAGGTTCAGCGGCAGGCGCTGGTCGCGCCGCAAATATCCGTCGACTCTGAGGCGCACGCGCAACTGATCCCGCTCGGTTTCGAGGTGAATGTCGGTTGCGCCGACGCCGACTGCCCGTTCCAGGATCTCGTCRATGATACGCACCACCGGCGCGCCACGCGCCAGATCCTGCATCGATTGCGCGGTCTCGGCGAGCGCATCTTCGGGCGCGGGTTCGATCGCTCCGACGGCGAACGCGTGATTTTCACGCTCCGCAATGCGCTCGAAAAGCAGGTCGATTTCTTCGAACGAAATGACTTTCACGATCGGAGCGGTGCCGAGCGCCAGTTGAAGCGCCTGGATCACGCCTTCGCGGCCCGGATCTGCGATTGCGACGGCAACAGTGCCGCGGTCCTCGAACGGATAGACAAACTGCTCGCGCAGATAGCGTTGGGACAGATCCCCGACGAGCGGCGGAAGCCTGGATATTTCGTCGAAACTTGTTCGTGGGATGGCGTGAAATTCAGCCAGCGCGTCAGCGATCTCCTTTGCCGTCGCGACGCCGGCGCGCCACAATTCCTCCGCTGTCGACGAGGCTGTTTGAGCGGGCGCACGCCCGTTATTGGCCGGCTGCGTGGTGCCGCGGCTCGTCAGATAGTCAAGAAACGTTATCTGGCCGTCGGGCTGAGCCACTTGAGCGTCCATGAACCCGTTTTCTCCCCTCATCGCATGATGCGGCTTGTCGGCTTTCATTGATAAAGCAGYGGGACATTGCGCCGCTGGCAAATATTGTCCATCGGCGCCCCTGACCTCAGAGCACGAAAGGCGGCCAGCACGTGCCGGCCGCCTCGATGAGCGAAATGTGTGCCTGATCAGCTCACGGCGCCATTCAAGCCCTTGGGGAAGAAGCTTGCATTGCTGGCGCTGTCGCCGAGATAGACGATGTTGAGCACCTGCTGCGGCGTGCGGCTGAAGGCAATGCCGTTGGCGTCCGTCGGGACGATATTGACCTTGCTCTTGGTGCCGATACCCTGGTCGAGATCCGACTTGCCATCGAGGGAATCGCGCGCGTTGGAGATGGCCAAGGCTTCCTTGTAGAAGCCGCCGCCAGCGAGCAGGGTGCGGATTTCGCCTGCATGATAGGCCTCGACGGCCAGGATGCCTGCGGCTGCTTCCAGATAGTCCTTGTTCGAAATGAACCGGGCGGCGCCCTTATAGGCCGTCACGCCGACGTCTTCGAAGATGAAGGCGGCAAGCAGGAAGTTGTTCTGGTTGGCAAAGGCGTCGAAATCGGCCTTCGGTCCGATCAGGCCAGCTGCACGCGCCGCGGCGGTGAAGCTCGTCTTCAGGTTGATGGCTGGACGAGCAACTGCAGACTTGCCGAGAGCAGAGCGCAGGAACTTTACATGCGCCTCTTCGTCGCCGGCGATCTCCTCGGCGAATTGCTGACCGATCTTGGTATCGAAATTGACCTTGCTGCCGCCGGTGACCCCACCCAGCTTGCCCTTGCCATCGATGTCGCCGTTGGAAAGCCCGTTTCCGGTTGTCGCACGGAGATAGAATTCCGCCTCGAGATATTCGAGGTTCAGCGCGAAATTCAGGATCGTCGGATCGTCGATGGTAGCAGCTTCAGCTTCGGACGCGTGACCGACCAGTTTCAGCGTTGCCGCACCGGCGGCAAGCAAGCCAGCCGTTTTCAGGAAGGCGCGACGGCCTGCCTCAAGGTCAATCTTTGCGACGCTCGTCGAGTTCTCATGCGTTTCGTTAGTCATGGTACCTCCCCCTTGGGGTTTGAGTAACTAAGCTGCAGATCGGAGCAAACCAATGTTCACCTGCAAAGTAATACCTCCGATCAATTCGAAGTATTTTTAAGCAAAGCGAACACATTACGCAAAATCATCGACTTTGCGAGGCGATTGTACTGAAATCTACGAAGGTTTACCTCCACGGATAACCGACGAGAGCCATTACGAGATTGAATGATAAAAGTTTCGCCATGCCGAGAAATAAATGATCACGATTTTGTTATGCCATGAACAATTTTCACCGCTTCGAGATTTTCTTACTTTTTCGATGGTAAATTAGCATTTTTATTGGGATAAACTGATCCGACTCCGTCGCCCTTGCGTAGGCAATAATCGCGTAGCGCGTGCTGCGGAGGAGCAATTATTAAAGTGCGTATAATCCTTCAAATTTGTCGTGCCGCCCTGTTGCCTGCTTGTGTGCTGCTCGCGGCATGCCAGGGCAATAATGCAGATCCGGGCAAGAACTCGGTTTTCGCAAACGGCCTTTTCAGCGATCTGACACCCAAGGATCCGAACAGGTCGCGGGGACCGAACAGTTTCTCGACCGGTCAATTGCGGCCCGGCAATAAGCGGCTGACGCAGGACTACCCGGCGGAATTCGGCCTGACGCCGGTGGACACGACCGATGCTTCCACCGCCGGCCAGTACACGCTGAACTTCGAAAATACCGATATCAAGGAAGTCGCGCATGCGATCCTCAATGACGCGCTGCATGTCAACTACACGATCAGTGGCGACGTCTCCGGCCCGGTCACCATTTCGTCGGCCCGCCYCGTCAGCCGCGACGCGCTTCTGTCCGCCCTCGAGGCGTCGCTTTCCTCGTTCAACTTTTCGTTGGTGAAATCCGGCGACAGCTATCGCATCACCGCCAATGGAATGTCGGTGGGCACGCTCGATCGCGGGCGCATCACGACGCCAGGCTATGGCGTTTCGATCATCCCGCTGAAATTCGTGCAGGCCTCGACGATGTCGGATCTCATCTCCGGCTTCGTCGCCCAGGCGGAAGGGCTGAAAGTCAACATTGCCGGCAATATGATCATCGTGCGCGGTTCCGGTCCGCAACGCGCCCAGGTCGTCGATGCCGTGTCATCCTTCGACGCGGATTTCATGCAGAACCAGCGAGTGTCGATCTTCCGCCTCGTGCAGGCCAAGCCGGAGGATGTTGTTCCCGAACTTGAGCGCATCTTCAACGTCAAGGGTGAAAACGGCCTGATCCAGTTCCAGCCGATGAGCCGCATCCGCGGCGTGATGGCCATTTCGAAGAATCCAGCCTTGATCCGACGCGCCGAAACCTGGGCACGGCGCCTGGACCAGGAAGATCCCGATACGAACCAGAACGTTGTCATCTACAAGGCGAAGTACCGCAAATCCGATGAATTGGCGCGCGTGCTGACCACGCTCTTCACCACGGCTGCTGCAACGACCACCCCGACGACGTCGACCACGCCCACCAACGCTGCCGCATCCAGTACGCCGACCTTCAACACGCCGACGAACGGGCAGACGCCGCAGAGCACCACCACATCGCAGAACACCCAGTCAACGTCGCAGACCACCACAGCGAGCAATCCGGCGGATCGCATTGCCTCCGCCTTCAGCGACAGCACGACGCCGACAACCGAGCTTTCGACCGGGCCGAATGTCGTTGATCTGACTTCCGGTGCGACCTCGGCACAGCAATTGCGGATAAGTTCGGACCCGACAAACAACTCCGTGGTGATTTACGGCGATTCAGAACTGGCCGCCCAGGCGCTGGCCACGCTGAAAAAGCTCGATGCTACGCCCACCCAGGTTTCGGTCAATGTGACGATCGCCGAGGTCCGGCTCAACAACGAGCTGAAATATGGCGTGCAATATTTCCTCAAGAGCCGCGACCTAGGCCTGGGCCGCAACCGAGGCTCTCTCAGCCTGATCAACCAGGCAAGCAACGCCATCAGCAAGGATACGCCCGGCCTGAACTTCGTCGCCGGGGCCGACGCCAATCCGGATGTGATCATTTCCGCCCTCAACACGTTGACGGATGTCGAGGTCCTCTCGGCGCCGACGCTTGTCGTGCTGGAAAACCAGACGGCTACCCTGCAGGTCGGCGACGAAGTGCCGATCACCACACAGCAGTCGCAGAGCACGGAAAGCGGCACCGCGCCGCTGATCAACTCGGTCGAATTCAAAGACACCGGCATCATCCTCAACGTGACGCCGCGGATCGGGCAGAACGATGCGGTCACCATGGACATCGATCAGGAGATTTCCAACGTCGTCAGCGGCTCCAACACGCTGACGCCGACGATTTCCAAGCGCAGCATCAAGACCCAGATTTCCGTCAACAACCAACAGACCGTGCTTCTCGGCGGATTGATCAGCGCCACGACGGACAACTCCAAGAGCGGCGTGCCCGGGCTGATGCGTATTCCGGTCGTCGGCGATCTCTTCTCGTCCACGTCCAAAACCAAGGGGCGAACCGAACTGATCATCATGATCCGGCCGGTGGTCATTCGCGATGCACAGGACGCGGCGGACGTGGCGGAAAATCTGCGGTCGCAGATGTCGGTGATCAGGCACCGGAGCATGGATCAAAAATGAGCAAGGTGTTCAGCCATGTCGAACTCGGTGCGATGTTCGGGAGCCTGGTGCTCGCGAGCTTCGCGTCGCTCGACGGCTCGCTGCACGACTTTGCCAATCCGCTCCTGTCGGCGATGGCCCTGATCATGGTTGTCTGGATCGCCGGCCACGATTTCAAGGATTTCACCATCCCGGATGGTCCTCTGGTTTGCCTCGCCATGGTTGGGATCGCGGTCCGGTTGACCGGCCGGGGTGAAAGCCTCGGCTGGACGGCATTATTGATCCTGGTCGATGGCCTGGCCTGTGGCGGCGCCTTCTGGCTGGTGCGGGAAGGATTTTTCCGCTTGCGCGGCTATGACGGGCTCGGCTTCGGCGATGTGAAGCTTGCCGCCGCCGGCGGTATCTTCGTCGGTTCCCTCGGACTGGCCTGGTCGGTCTTCCTTGCCAGCGCCGTGGGACTGCTCTGCGCATTGGTCTTCATGCTCGTCCTGCCGCGACAGCGCCTCGACAAGCTGCCATTCGGCGCCTTGCTGGCGCCGGCTCTTTGGCTGGTGTCGTTTTTCGATTTGAGGCTTGCCTTGTGACCCGCCACGCAAACCTTCAAACCGATCTCATTGCGCAAGCACCCGCGAGACGGGAGCCCGTCGAATGACGCTCTTCGAGTATCGCGCCATCAATGCCAGCGGCAAGATGTTTGTCGGCACGATGGAAGCCGAGACACCCGCCGATGTCAGCTCCCAGCTCGACCGCGCCGGGATCACCACGATATCGATGCGCGAGAAGACCGGCCGTGACGAAGGAACATGGCGCGACTGGCTGACCATCGACCCGGGCTCCGAGGAGATCACCGGTTTCACCGTCGATCTGGCGATGCTGCTCAAAGGCGGCGTCGCGCTCGACGAAGCGCTGGTCATCCTGACCCAGATGGAGACGCGCCGCTGGCTGGTCAAACTCATCCGGGACATTCATGTCGACCTTTCGAGCGGAAAAAGCCTTTCAAAAGTCCTGGCCAAGCATCCGAAGCTGTTTTCGCCGCTTTACATCAAGATGGTCGAGGTGGCGGAAATATCTGGGCGGCTGGAGCCAGCCCTGACCAGCATTGCCCAGGAACGGCAAAGGACCGAGCGGCTGCGCAAGCGGCTGATCTCGGCGATCGCCTATCCCGGCTTCCTGACGGTCGCGGCCTTCGGCGTCCTCGCCTTCGTATTGCTCTATATCATCCCGCAATTCGAAGGCGCGATCGCGGGCTTTCGCAGCAAGATCAGCCCCTCGGCGCTGTTCGTCTTCCAGCTGTCCGAATGGCTGCGCGGCAATGTCGACAATGTGCTGATCGGCATCGCCGTCGTGCTGGTCGTCTTCGTCGCGATAAAGCGCTTCGGGCAGAAACGCTCGGTCTGGATAAACATCCTGACTGTCCTGCCGTTCACCTCGCGCGTTGTGTCCTACCACATGACGCTGAGTTTCTGCCGCACCCTGGAAATACTGCTCGCCAACGGTGTCGACATCTCGACCTCGCTGCGCCTCATCCGCGGCATCGTCAACACGCCCAAGGCCGGTGCGAAAATCGATGCGGTCATCGCCGACGTCCGCGGCGGCAAGCGCCTGTCGCAATCGCTGGCGAGCCAGACCCTGCTGCCCGGTCACGTCGTCCAGATGCTGCGCGTCGGTGAGGAAGCCGGCAATCTTGGCGACAGCGCCGGCAGGATCGCCGGTTTCTATGAAGGCAAGCTCGATACGGCCCTGGGGCGGCTGACCGCGATCCTTGGGCCCGTGATGATGATGGGCGTCAGTGTCCTGATCGGCTGGCTGATCCTGTCGATCATGAGCGCCCTGCTCAGTATCAACGATGTTCTGGCGTGACGGAGAAGACGATGACTGCATCGACCCGATTGATACGAGCGCCCGGACGCGGGCTGCGTGACCGGCATAGCGGATTCACCCTGGTGGAATTGCTCGTCGTGCTTGTCATTCTCGGCCTGATCATGGCGCTCGTCGGTCCGCGCGTTCTGGGCTATCTCTCCAGTTCGCGCACCAAGGCGGCGTCGCTGCAGCTCAGCTCGTTCAAATCCTCGCTCGATCTCTACTATATCGATGTCGGCCGCTATCCGTCGAAGAGCGAGGGGCTGAAGGCGCTGGTGGACAAGCCGCCGGGCGTCGACGGCTGGAACGGACCCTATCTGCAGCAGCAGACGGTGCCCCTCGACCCCTGGGGCAATGCCTACCAATATTCTGTTCCCGGCACCAAAGGTCCCTACCGCATCCTGACCTACGGCGCCAACGGCACCACGGGAGGCACCGGCGCGGATGCCGACATCGCGACCGAATAAGATCCACGGACCGTGCCGACGTGATCGCCGCGGCGGCTTCACGCTGGTGGAAGTCGTGCTGGCCATGTCGATCATGGCCATGCTCGTCGCGCTAGGACTGCCATTCGTCAGGCCGCATATCGGCATGGCCGCACTTCGCTCGAAAGCATTCGAGATCGGCGTGCTTCTGAGGGCAGACCGCAACGCCGCGCTTCGCACAGGTCTGCCGGTCACGGTCTCCGTGGATCTGGCTGCTCAACGCGTCCTGTCGTCAAGACAGAGGGCGCAAATCCTGCTGCCGACGGCGATTCTGCTTCGCACCCAGCCGCGAGACCTGCATGGCGTCGAGTTCCTGCCCGATGGACATGCGAGCGGCGGACGCCTGTTGCTGATCTCGGGCAACCGTGCCGTGGCAATCGACGTCAACAGCCTTTCGGCCGCGATCGATGTCGTGGATATCTCCCAATGACGAACGAAAACCGGTGTCACGCAATGTCGGATCGGCCGCGGCGCGCCCCACGGCGAGCCGGCTTCACCCTGATCGAAGTGCTTGTCGCCATCGCCGTGCTCTGCGTCATTGCCCTCGCCATCCAGCGCGCCGTGGTGGTTGCCGTCAATGRCACCGAACGGGCCGACCGGCATATTGCAGCCGAGATGGTCGCGCGGACATTGTTGAGCGGGCCTCTTGGTGCTGGAACCGATGCCACTCTGTCCAGGAGTGGCAAAATGAACGGATTTGCCTGGACGCTGCGCTTCCAGCCGCTCGACAGATCCTTTCCCGGTGTCGCCTCCGACGGCACCGCGCTTCAGTGGCGACCGGTGCGGATGCTGGTCAGCGTCGGACGATCGGCCGGCACCAGGCCGGATATCAGCATCGAGACGATACGGCTGGTGAGGATTGCATCGCAATGATGGCAATTCCATCTCATCGCGCCAAGCGAGGACCGCCCGCACGGGACCGGCGAGACGGCTATATCCTGGTCGAAGTCCTGGCGACGATGACCATCAGCGCGCTCGTCCTCGTCGGCTTGGTGTCGGTGATGTCCCTGGTCATGCGGACATCCGGGCGAACCGGTGCCGCCAGCCAGGAAGTTGAGGACCGAGGCCGCATCGTCGCGGCGTTGACGCGCGAGATCGAGGGTATCCGGCCGATCCGCTGGGCGGGTCAAAATCCAGGCTTCGTCTTCCAGGGAACGGACCACGGCGTGGTCTTCGCCCGACGGATTGCACTGCCCGACGGCACTGCCGACGATCGCGTGGTCTTCCTGCAAGGCAATCAAAAGCAGTTGATCCGCAAGGACGTGCCGTTGCTGCCCGGTTACCAGGGCTTCGTCGACCTGCCCACCAACGGTCAGCCGGTTCTGCTTCAGGCTCGCTACACCATTCGCTTCGCCTATTTCGCACGCTTGGACGGCGGGCAGGAAGCACTCGTCCCGGCGTGGACACGCACGGATCAATTGCCGGTCGCGATCCGCGTGTCGCTTGTCGATGATCGCGGCTCTCCCATCACGGCAACCCGCATTGCCGTGCATGTGGACGCAGAGCCTGGATGTGCTGCACCTGGGCACGGCGTTTGCGGGCTATACAAGGTCGCTGCCACTGACGATGGCAACACGCCGGCAACCAGCAAGCCGGTCGATGCGGAAGACAGCCTCGGCTGGCTGCGGTACGCCCAATGAAGCAGCTTCGCGAACGCATTGGCTCAAGCCAGGGCTTCGTGCTGATCGCAGTGCTGAGCGTGATGGCGCTTTTGTCTGGCACCGTGATCGCCATGCTACTTCTCTCTCGCACGGCGATCGACTCGGCCGATATTGCAAACTCGAAACTACGCGCCGATGCATTGACGCAATCGGCACTCTCACTGGCCAGCTTCGAATTGCTTGTGCTGAAACTGCCGATGGACAAGGTCGACAACCAGCAGATCCGCCTCGACCAGGGGATCATCAGCCTCAATGTCACCACGGATGCGGCCAAGGCCGACCTCAACGGGTCGAGCGCCAAGCTGCTCGCTGCCGCCTACCAGGCGTCGGGCCTGAAGTCCCTGACGCCGCAAAGCTTCGCAGCACGCGTCGCAGACTGGCGCGACGCCGACGACACTGTGACGGAAAGCGGAGCTGAAAGCAGCTACTATCTCGCCGCCCACATAGACTATGGCCCACGCAACGGGCCGTTCCGCTCGGTCGACGACCTTCGTTGGGTCCTCGGAGTCTCCTCTTCCGATATCACAACGCTGCGCAACTATGTGACGGTCTACAATCCCCGAGGTCGACTCGATGCGTTCTCGGCCGCCCCTGTCCTTATAGCCGCGCTGCCGGGGGTGACCTCCGAGGTCGTGGCCGATAGTCTGGCTGCCAGAGCCACCCGCACCAGTTCGAGCATCGCCAGCCTTGATGACACATTCCTCGTGCAATCATCGATGATCGACACGGAACTGCCCAGGACCTACCGTGTCAGAATTTCGCTTCAGCCACACGGCGCCCGCCCGGTAGTGATCGAGGTCGTGATCTGCGCTGGCGTCTTTGCCAATGACGCTTATGAAATTCTCAGCTGGAACGACCATCCGCGCCCGGGTGGCTGATCGACGGAATTAGTGCTGTCGGTAACAGGGATGGGATCGATCGAACTCGTGGTTTGCAAGCAGTTCGTCACGCGCGGCAGCACGCACCGGCGGGACCGGATTGCAGAACCGATCCGCATCCAGCTTCATCTGAGACGAGATTTCGCGCGCCACGCGCCGCGCGGCTGGCCGCACTTCAGCGCGCAGATCGATCAGCGCTATACGTCTGGCGAGGTACCGAATTTTGGTCTCCGATACAACAAACAGAGCTGCATCACCGCCGATATAGGCCACCCTATAGGATCGCTGCTGACCGAGGATGTTTTCTTCGACCTTGTATGCCACCGCGCCGGGACCTAAAGCCAGCAGGCCATCGCGGTTATCCATCAGTCCGTGGACCATGAGAAACAGCTTCGTCTCCTTACCCTTGCCTTTTCTTGTAAACCCTGGCGTCCGGGTCGGTCTTCGAGGCATGCGTCTTGCTGGAGCGCTTCTCGCCGTGGAAATCCGCTTCTTCATTCCGACCGCCGCCATACGTCGGCGGAGCGTCGGAACCGTTCTTCGACTTGACGCTCGTCATCGACGCCCAGGCCTCAATCAGCTAGCCATCGACAGAGAATGGTCGCTAGACAACAGCCGCTTGACCTTGGGCTGGATCAGAATCGCATTCAAGAACTTCGCCGCGATGCCGCCTTCGAGCAGCCGGTCCCGGTTCTTCCAAGGGGTAGCCCTCGAGCGATGCGGCGTCGGTCGCCGGACCCGTTCAAAGTTAAACTGCTTAAGCCGATGTCAAAATAGCTAGATCATCCCCCGGCTCCTATCAATGGTGGCGGCGAACGAAATGCCAGGGATCGACTATGCAGCCTGAGAGGCAATTCCGAGCCGACTGGGTGACGCCAAAGATTGGAAGGCCGGCTTCGCCAAGAAATATCCCTGGACGAGTTTCACACCCAGATCCTCAAGTGTGGCCAATTCTCCAGCAGTTTCAATACCTTCGCATAAAGGTGTGATGCCAAGGTCATTCAGCATGTTCAAAGTGTGCTTGACCACGGCGCGCCTAATGATATCGATATCGATGTCGCGGATTAGATCCATATCCAGTTTCACGATGTCAGGCTGGAACTTGGTAAGCAACGAGAGCCCCGCATGCCCGGCGCCGAAATCGTCAATCGCCGTCTTAAATCCAATTTCCCGGTACGTGTGCAATATGTTGAGGACGTGCTTGGTATCGAGCACCTCATTTTCGGTAAACTCAAACACAATTTGGTCTAGGGGGAAGCCAACCTTCTCAGCGGTCGCCAATGTGAGGCGAATGCACGCTTGCGGCTCGTAAACCGCATTCGGCATGAAATTGATGGAGAGCTTAATATCCTCTCCCTGCGGAAATAGCTGCGCTGCCAGCTCAATTGCCTTGACGCGGCACTGCTGATCGAACGCGTATCGGTTGACCGGATCGACATGTGCCAACACACTGCCCGCTCCCTCGCTCCTCGGGCCTCGAACCAAGGCCTCGTGGCCGAATATTCTCCCGGAACTGATGTCCACTATCGGTTGAAACGCCATTGAGAACTGTGTTTCGAAATTCTCACCGCGCCGGCATCCTTCGCAACCAATTGCCATTGTCTTTCCTTCTGACCACGAACTTCTAAGTCCGCAATTGTCGCGCCGGAATGTAAATAGACAGCTAAGCGAACAATGGCTGTGTAGCGATCGTACGTTAGCGCACGCGGCTTTGGATTACAGCGTGACATTGGATCGTCGATTGACTGAGAGCCCGAAGCTGCTGACGGCCGACAAAAAGAACTCGCGGCGAACATGACAAGCCTCTTGCCGCCAAATGATCACGGCAATATCGAGTGTAAGAATATTGACCTCTGCAACGGGACCGATCAGCGAACTGTCCGCCATCAGTTAAACCGGCAACTTAGTCACCTTTCAACGGCCATCCGCAGGAACCCCGGATCTTGCCTTCAGATGAGCGAATGCCGTGGCAAGCAACTGCACTCCACCCAGCCTGTCAGGCCACCCCCACGGCTCGGAAGGTCGGACCGCCATTCCCCTCCATGTCGGCAATACCAAGGCGGACACCGATGGTGTGTGCTCGTTGCCATGGGGATGCAACTGACTCAGTCGCTATCGAACCTTTCGGACAGCGGCATCGCAATTGCATACGCTCGGCGGGTAATCGGCCCACAGGATTTTACTATCATCATCAAATAACTGATTTAAATATAAAATTTATTTCGCGTGTTCTTGCTTTGGATTCTTGATCGGGGACTCACGAAAAAGTTAGCTTATAGGTGCTTCTAAGACGGGGATGCTCGAGGCAAAAGTCGAGGGGAGGGAGGCAGGCCTCCCCCTCTTCTACCAAAATCACAGCTATATTGCCTTCAATGGGCGGTTTTACCTAGAGACCGGGCATTGCTTCTAGCTGGCGCCGGCGCGATATACTTCGCGTAGCATCCTATGCAGGGCTGTAAGGGGTGCTGGAAAAAGGGGGAGGCCGAGCCCCTACGGCCTCCCTTTTCTGTACGATACCCGACCAATCCGAATGTCAATTTTCTGACATGCTAATGTACTCGAAGTTCGCAGCGTCTGGGGAGGCGCAGCTTGAGCATCGAAGGAGGGGATTCCGCAGGGGCGCGGCATCCCCTTTTTCAATTGCCGCCTGCCGCTGGTCGTGGTTCAATTCTTTCACAATGAAAGTAAAATCACGACCCCTCTCTGAAAGGCTGGCGGACCATCTTGTTTAACGTTGCGACGCTGGCCGTGACTGGTTCTCAGCTATTTAACCCTTAAATGCTTGGTCCTCGCGGTCTCGCAATCACGGCTCTAGTACCTCTGCACAGAGATTATGACTCTTTGGCGATTGGGTTTGGGTATGCTTTGGCAAGTTTGGCGCGGGCTTGCTCGGTTGAGAACATCCATTTGATGCGGGCTCCACTTTGATTGCGTCGGTGTTCCCAAGCGGCGACTTCGGCGATGAGGCGATC
>NZ_JBFUFF010000122.1:0-16204 GCF_056403555.1 Rhizobium sp. P2_G2 | reverse complement strand
CTCATCAAGGACGTCGCCTCCGGCCCCTGGGCCGTGCAGGTGTGGGGTGCGGCGACCGGCACCGAGGCCACGCCGTTCTCGTCGACGGTTTGATTTGATCTGACGAGGCGGGCGGGGTTTTCCCGCCCGTTTTGATACCCTTAACGGAGGCTCATATGCCCGCATCCAAGACAATTCCGATCAAGCTTCTCTATGACACCTGGTTTCAGGACGATATCCGCACGCCGGCCGGCACGGTGCTTAACGCCGATCTCGACGCCGCCAAGGCGCTGATCGCCGACGGCAAGGCCGAACGCGCCGATCCGCTGCCGGGCGACGACCAGGCATGATCATCCGCGACGGCGCCTGGACCCTGTTCGACTATGATTTCCGCACGGGTCGGCAGGTCTGGCACATGAATGACGGCGAGGGGCGGGACGTGTTCCGCACCGATTACCGTGTCGACGACGTGATCGACGCCAACCGGGAGGCGCGCAATATCGCCTCGGCCGGCTGGGCGGGGGACTGGCACCATGTCGCCTCCGTGCCGCTCAACGTGGCCTTCGATAGCGGCATCGCGCGGGCGCATGCGGAGGGGGATGACCGGTTTGTCAGCCGGTTCCTCAATGATGCGGATAACCGGGCCTGGCGGAGCAAGGATGGGCGGGTTTGAGGGGTGATGTCATCGGCTGTGGCGCACCCCCCTCTGCCCTGCCGGGCATCTCCCCCACAAGGGGGGAGAGTGGATGGGGTGCTGTCTTGCCTCATCTCCACCGTCGTATTCTCGGCGAGGTTTGTTTGACGCGAGGAGCGTGCCACGAGYCAYTCTCCCTCCTTGTGGGGGAGATGYCCGGCAGGGCAGAGGGGGGTATCACAGCCTCTGCGATCGCTCCGCATGCACCGTGCCCCGGCACCTCTAAGTCGAAAACCCATGCACAAAACTGAATGTCGAGCCACCCGGCTCAATCCTGCAAAGGCACGCATCTGATGTCCGGAATCACCGACTATGTCTCCTTGATGCTCGATGCGGCGGAATATGCGTCGCGAACCAATATCGCCCATGTCTTCCCGCGCTATCTCGGCATGGCGGAGACCAAGCTCAATCGGGCGCTGCGGGTGGCCGATATGGAGGTCGAGGGGACGGTGACGATCACCGAGGGGGATGGCACGCTGCCTGCCGATTTTCTGGAGGCGCGGCAGGTGCTGTCGCCGACCGGTGTGCCGCTGCGGGCGATGAGCCTGCAGCAGATGGTCAATGCCTATCGCGAGCAATCCGGCACGCCGGCCGGCTATGCGGTGGTCGGTTCGACGATCAAGGTGCGGCCGAAGGCGAGTGGCGATCTGGGGGTGACCTATTTCGGCAAGCTGCCGGCTTTGACACCGGCCAATCCGACCAATTGGCTGCTCAGCAAGGCGCCTGACGTCTATCTCTATGCCGTGGTCGCCGAAATCGCCATCGCGGCGCAGGATGCGGCCAAGACGCAGGCGGCGATTAAGTTTCTCGGGCTGGCGCTGCAGGGCCTGCAGGTCGAGGATGAGCGCCGGCGCTGGGGCAATGCGCAGGTGGTTGTGGGAGGCCTGACGCCATGACGCTACTGTCTGCCGCCAATGAGGTTTGCGACATCGTGTCGCTCGATCGCTTCGCCAGTCTCGTCGGTGTTCATGACGAGGCGGCTTACAACATGCTCGCCATTGCCAATGAGGCGGGGCAGGAGATTGCCCGCCGGGCGGACTGGCAGGCGATGTTGCAGACCGCCAATATCGTCTCGTCGCCGTCGAGCCTGCCGGTGGATTTCCAGCGGGTCGCCTCGGCCGGCGCGGTGCGCGCCGCAGACGGTTCGCCGATCCGGCCGGTGATCGATGCCGGCCAATGGGCAATGATCCAGACGACCTCGTCGAGCATGGGTTTTTATTTCGTCCGCGGCAATCAGATCTGGTTCTCGCCGGCCTCGGCGGCCGTCGGTGCAGTCTTCGACTATTTCTCGCGCAACTGGGCGATGAACGCCTCGACACCGATCGAGGTCCTCAATGCGGATGACAACACCACGATCTTCCCCGAGCGGCTGCTGGTCAAGAACATGATCTGGCGCTGGAAGCGGCAGAAGKGTCTTGCCTATGACGACAACCTGGCCGAATTCGAAGCCGATCTGGCCCAGGAGATCGCCGCGGACGGAGGTGTGATGTGATTACGCCGCGTCCCGGCCGGGTCGGGCAGAGCAATCGCGGGCCGGTGACGGTGGGCCAGGCGCAGCTGTCGCAGCCCATGGTGTTTCCGGCGCCGATCGGCGGTCTGGTGACCAATATCGACATCGCGTCGGAAGCCCCGGGCAATGCCTCGGTGCTGACCAACTGGTTTCCGACGCAGACCGGCATCCGCATTCGCGGTGGCTGCAAGAAGCACGGCATCGCCGCCGGCGGCGCACCGATCGTGCGGCTGCTGCACTATAAATTCGGCTCGGTGGAAAAGCTGTTTGCCTCGACGGCCACATCGATTTTCGACATGACGTCACCGGCGGCACCGCCGGCGACCGTTTCGGCTTCGGTGACCGGGCAGACCAGCGGCGACTGGAGCGTGTTCCAGCACACCAATACCGGCGGCTCCTACCTGGTCGCCACCAATGGCGCCAATGCGCGGCAATTGTTCAACGGCACATCCTGGACGGCGACGCCGGCGATCACATTCACCGATTCCACCGTCATGGCCGATCTCAGCTATGGTTGGCTGTTTGCCAATCGCGAATTCTTCGTCAAGAAGAACACGCTCGACGCATACTATCTCGACGTCGCCGCGATCGGCGGTGCAGCGACGCTCTTCCCGCTCGGCGGCACGATGAAGAAGGGCGGCTCGCTGCTGACAGGCTTTTCCTGGTCGCTGGAAAGCGCCGGCAGCGGCCCGACCGAATATTGCTGCTTCGTCTCGACGGAAGGCGAGGTGGCGGTGTTTGCCGGCACCGATCCATCCAGCGCCGACTCCTTCGCTCTGCAGAACGTCTATCAGGTCGGCAAGCCGCTCGGCAAAAACGCCTGGCTGAAGCGTGGCGGCGATGTTTTCATCGGCACGGTCGATGGGCTGGTGCCGCTGTCGCAGGCGCTGACGCGCGGGGTCGAGACGCTGTCGCAGGTGTCGGCCTCGAAGAATATCGACGATCTCTGGCGCGCCGCGGCACTGGACTCGCCGACCGGCTGGATCATTTCGGAATGGCTCGAGGAGAGCCTGATTTTCGTCGCCTTTCCGGCCAGTCCATCCTTCGCGGACACGACTTTCGTGATGAATGCGATCACCGGCAAATGGTCGGTGATCCRCAACTGGAACGCCACCTGTTTCGAGCGATTTCAGGGGGCGCTGTTCTTCGGCAGTTCCGGTGGCAATGTGTTCCAGGGCGACGTGACCGGCGCCGACGATGGCCTGCCCTTCCTGGCCGCCTATCTGTCCGCCTTCGTGCCGAGCAAATTCGGCCAGCGGATCACCGCCGGGCTTGCCTCGATGCGGCTGATCAGCGCCACGGCGATCTCGGTGAAACTGTTCGCCAAGGCGGATTTCGACATCGCCTATCCGACGCCGGCCGACACCAACGAGGCGGAGACGGATTCGTCGACCTGGGATGCTGGCCTGTGGGACACGGCTGTTTGGGATTCCGCACCCGGCCATGCGCTCTACCGCTTCCGGCAGAATGTGCGGGCGAGCGGCGATTTCCTTGCGGTGGGCTGCGTCATCCAATCCGCCGGAGGGCAGAAATTGTCGATCACGGCGGATATCGGCATGCTGCAGGCGGCCGCCGGTGAGGCGAGCGCCTGATGCTTTCAGATGACAAGACGGCGCGCATGGCGGCCTTCCTGCGCTGGGCCAATGGCAATGCGGCGGCGGCGGATTTCCTCGCCCAGATGGCGGAGCTCGCCCGGCTGGCGGACGACATCATCGACGAGGATGAAAACCGGCAGCGCAATATGGGCTGGCTGCTGCACCGCGCTCTGGTGGTGCTGCCGCGCAACGAATTCTTCGTCGCCCATGCCGCGGCGCTCGGGCCGCTGATGGATGTGATCATCGTGCAATGGCAGCAGAGCGATGAGTGGCGCAGCTCGCACAATGCGATGAAGCGGCAATTCGGCTTCGTGTTTCGCGAGGCGGTCGGATCGCTGGTGACGGCGGTGGCGTCGATCACCGGAGGGCTGGCGCATGCCAAGGCCGCGTCCGACGATTATTTCGAAATCTGTCATGCGACGTCTTCCGAGACGGTCGCGCAGTGGGCAATGGAAAGGTAGCTTCATGTACGGCTCAGCCCCCCAACCGCCGGACCCGCAAGAGACGGCCGCGGCGCAGACGCAGACGAACCTGTCGACGGCGATCGGCAACACCTATCTCGGCAATATGAACCAGGTCACGCCCGACGGCACGCTGACCTACAAGCAGACCGGGCAGAATTTTGTCAACGATCCGAACGGGCAGACTTATTATTACAACAAGGATGCCAACGGCGGTGACGGCAAATACGTGCTTGGCGATTCCCACAAAGGCGAGGACGGCTGGAACGCGGTTAGTGGCTACGAGGTTCCGACCTTCACGGTGACGACTTCGCTTTCTCCGGATCAGGCAGAAATCCATCAAAACGAAACCGATGCATCCAAGAATCTTTCGGCACTCGCAAAAGATCAATCTGCCCGCATCGACAACATCCTTGGCAAGAGCATCAATCTCAACAACGCGCCGAAAGCCTGGGACCCGTCCAATCTCGATCTGCAGAATTACACGCACTACAAGGACGGCCCCGACCTGCAGACAAAACTCGGCAACGCAGGCAATGTCCAGGACAATTACAAGGTCGATTTCAACACCAATGACTATGCCAATGCGCTGATGGCGCGGCTCAATCCGCAGCTGCGGCAGGATTCCGACGCGCTCAGTGCGAAACTGGTCAATCAGGGTTTGCAGCCCGGTTCGGAAGCCTATAACCGCGCCTTCCAGCAACAGGGGCAGAAGGAAAACGACGCACGGGTCGCGGCGATCCTGAATGCAGGTCAGGAACAGTCTCGTGTCGCCGGACTCGCGCAGCAGCAGGCCGAATTCCACAACGCCGCTCAGGCGCAGCAATATTCGCAGAACCTGCAGGATGCGAATTTCACCAATGCCGCCAAGCAGCAGATGTATGGCAACCAGAACGCGGCGATCTCCGGCAACAATGCGCTGCAGGACCAGTCGTTCAACGCTCGCCTGACCCGTGGCAATGCCATCGACCAGGCGCGGGCGAATTATCTGAACGAGCAATATGCGAACCGCAACCAGAACATCAACGAAATCACATCGCTGATGAGCGGCGCGCCGGTGCAGAGCCCGAATTTCGTCAACACCAATCCGGGGCAGATCGCCAATGTCGATTATGCCGGGATCGTCAACGACACCTATAAGAACAAGCTTGCCGCCTACCAGCAAGACCAAACCGGCCTTGGCCAGCTGTTCGGCAGCATCGGCAACCTGTTTTCCATGTCTGACCGGCGGGTAAAGAAGGACATCAAGAAGGTCGGCGAACTGAAGGGCATGGGCCTTTACGAATATGCAATGCGCGGCAACCTCGACGACGGCAAGCGTCACCTGGGCGTGATCGCGCAGGAGGTCGAGAAGAAGCGGCCGGATGTGGTGATCACCGGCCACGACGGCATCAAGCGCGTCAACTACGGCAAGCTCTTCGCAGCGGGGGCGTGACATGGGCTATATCTTTTATCCGCAGGCCCCCCTGAACCAAAGTCAGAACCAGGGTCAAATGACGCCTGACGCGCGGCGCCGGGCGCTCCAGCAGCAGTTCGCGCAGCAGATCCTCGGGCAGCCGGCGACCACGGCCGCGGGCGGCGTGGGGCAGCTTCTGGCCGGCATCGGCCAATGGCAGCAGCGGCAGCCCGACAGCCAGTTTCCCCAGGCGCCGGGCGGCGCGCAGCCGTCCTTCCTCACCGGTCTCGGCAATCTCTTCACCGGCAACAACAATGGCGGGCTCTACTGATGGCTTTCGACTATATTTTCGGCGGCAAGACCGGCGAGACGCCGGAAACGCTGGCCCGCCGGCGCGCGGTTCAGGATTCGATCGCAGCACAGATCCTCGGCCATCCGCCGACGACCGCTTTGGGCGGGCTTGGATCGATCCTGTCGGGGCTGGCGCTCGGCTATGCCCGCTATCGCGACAACAAGAGCGAAGATGCCGAGCAGAAGAGAGCCCAGGAATCGCTGCAGCCGTTCTTGCCGGGCAATAGGTCCGGCACCCTGCCGGATGCTGCCATGACGTCGGTTCCGAACAGCACGTCCGTGCCCTCGGTCCCCGGCACCATGGCGAACGCGCGCAATGCCGACCGTGCCGCGGATCCCGACTATGCGCCGTCCTCCATGGCGGGGTTGAATGCGAAAGATATCTACAACAGCTTCATGGGCACGGTGAGGAACGGGCTGACCAACCCCTATGCGCTGGCCGCCGTGGCATCGACGGCAAATGCCGAAAGCAGGTTCTCGCCTGATAATGCCAACCGCACATGGAATGACCCCGGCGCCGGCAATACGCCGGGAACAGCCGGCGGCATCATGTCCTGGCGCAATGACCGGCTGAAAAATCTTTATGCCTATGCGGCGGCCAAGGGCGAGAAGCCAGGTGCAATCAGCCCGCAAACACAGGCCGAATTCTTCCTCGGCGAAAACCCGAAGCTGACCGCGGCGCTCGAGAATGCTGGGAGCATCGACGAGGCGCAAAGCCTGATGAACAATGCCTGGCGCTTCAGGGGACATGACCAACCCGGTGGCGAGACGGCGCGGCGCCTGCAGATGGCCAATGCCTTCCTGCAGAAATCCCAGACCAACGATGCTGCAGTGCCGGGCCAGACTTCGTCTCAGACGCCGGGGGCCACTACGGACAATCCTCTCCAGTCCGCCGACAATGCCCTGTCGACGACGCAGACGCTGCGCCAACCGACGAACCCCTATGCCGGCGTCGATCCGCGCCTGATCCAAGCGCTGTTTAACCCCGGGCTTACCGCCGAACAGAAAACCTTCGTCCAGGCGATCATCACCCAGCAGATGCAGAATACCGACCCGGAGCATCAGCTGGCCCTGCGGAAGAGCCAGGTCGAGGTCAAGGCGCTGGAACACCCGCAGCCCAAGTGGGAGATCGTCAAGGGTAACGATGGCTCCATTTACAGGGTCGACCCCCAGACTGGTGAGAAACAGATGCTCTATGGGCCGCGGGGCGGGCAACTGCCGAACGATCAGACGAGCCCGGCCAACCCGTAGCAGACAACATCTCAGACGCGGGGTCTGAACAACGCATATACGGCCATGAATCCTGCCTTGTGGAACCGCATGACGCCGGCCAAAAAGCAGCGACTCCTCAATATGGAGACGAAATGAGCCATGGCTGAACGGCAATCCAGGTCGAGCTGCTACGGCCGCCGTTCAACCGGCCAGCTGCTGAAGGCGAACACCCAGAGCATGACCAGATTGACCAGGGGAACAATCATGATCAGGCACCACCATCCGGAATAGCCTGCCTTCGAAGCGATCTTGGCCGCCGGGACCAGATAGATGGCCAACATGATCAGAACAATCAGCCAATGCCAGATGCTCAAGCTACCCACGCGATTCTCCTTCTGTCGTCAGTTGCAAGCCACTATCGGGCGAAATTCGAAAATGTAAATCGCCGTGGCACACGCGGCTTCCATGCTTCTGTGGACAGCAGTTGATCGGCTTGGCTGCAAGGGGAAAAACTCCGGAACGCCGGTCATTCGTGCGGTTTGTCGCAAATGCCGTCTTCGGCCGAGGGATGCTGATCGTCGCCGGTCACGGGGGATGCAGGAAAATATGCTGACGAGTGGAAGGCTCTGTCCGATGCCGACATTCTCGCTCGCGCTGCTTCCGTGTCCCTGATGTCGATGCGTGCCGCAAGCCGATGGGCTCGCCTTCCGGCAATCTGTTCATTGACGCGCTATGGCAGGCGCCAATGTCACCGGGTCAATTGCCGGCGGTGGCATGGAAAGCCTGCCCTGAAATCCGTGCGATTGTCCACCGTCTTTCGATCCAGCGCTGGGCAGCGCCGCAAGCATTGATCCTGCGAACATTCGAACCCAGTGAGGTAACTTATGCCCCGTACAGGCGGAGTCTACTCCGAACCTGCCGGCACGAAAGCCGTGTCCGGCCAGACGATCCAGTCGGTGCCGTACAACACCTTCGTCGACGACCTGGTGACCGACGCCAATGCGGCGCGGCCGGTCACGGCCGGCGGCACGGGCGCGACCACGGTCACCGAAGCACGAACCAATCTCGGCGTCGCCAATTTCGTCGACAAGGACGCCGTCCAGACGCTGACCAACAAGAGCCTGCAGGACGCCACGACCTTCATCGTCGACGAGACCGACGGCACGAAGAAAGTGCAGTTCCAGGTCTCGGGCGTCGCCACGGGTGCGACGCGAACCTGGACGTTCCCGAACAGCTCGGACACGTTTGTCGGGACCACGGCCACCCAGACCCTGACCAACAAGAACCTCGATGACAACACGACCGTTTTCATCGAAGCGGCCGACAATACCAAGACGATGATCTTCGAACTGCAGCCGATCACGCCCGGCAATACGCGCGTGCTTTCGGTTCCGGACGCGACGACGACCCTGGTCGGCACCAATGTCGCCCAGACGCTCACCAACAAGACCATCAGCGGCGGCAGCTTCTCCGGCACGATTTCCGGATCATTCACCTTCGGCGGAACCGTCACGCTGACGCGGCCGGTGATCACGCTGCAGGACAGCACCACCACGTTCCAGGACGAAGGCGACAATACAAGGCAATTCCAGATCCAGTTGTCGGGTCTGACGCCCGGCGCGACACGCGTCTGGAACGTTCCGGATAGCAATGACGCCTTCGTCGGCATCAATACTCCGGCGACACTGACAAACAAGACCCTGACCTCGCCGACCATCAATGCTGCCGCACTTATCGGCACGTTCAGCGGTACGCCGGCCTATTCCGGCAGGCAAAAAATCTCCGCCAGTGATGCCTCGACGGCAACGACCTATCTGAGCCTGTTCCCCACCGACCGGGGTGCCGGTAAGCCCAATCTCGACTGGATCAAGACAGCCACGCCCGGCAAATGGCAGCTGCAGATCGACGATGGGGCCGGGAATGCGGGGAGTATCATCGATATCCATTCCCCGACATTGACATGGAATGACGCTTCTCTTGTCGATGTTGTTTCCGGGCAGGTGCTGAGAAACAAATCGCTGGAAGACATCTCCACCGTGTTCTTCGACAATGGCGACAACACCAAGCAGATGATCTTCGAATTGCAGGGCATAACCACCAGCACCAAGCGGGTTCTGACGGTCCCGGACGCCAATACGACGATCGTGGGGACGGATGTCGCGCAGACATTGACCAACAAGACGCATTCCGGCGGCTCGATTACGGGAACAGTCGGCGGCTCGCCCACGGCAAGCGGGACTTGGACTTTCAGCAACTCTCCGACGGTGCCAACTCTTGCAAACACCGACAATAGCACGGCGGCAGCAAGCACAGCGTTTGTTCAAGCGTTGGTCGGACCGAGCAGCTTCGTCAAGATTTCCGCACAGACGATTTCAGGGTCGCCGTCGTCCGTCGTTTTTTCGAGCATCCCAACTTCAGGCTATATAAAATTCACGCTTATATTGGAGGACGTTGCCGCTAGTGAGGCGACAGCTTCGGCATTGGTAGCCATTCATACATCAACGGACGGCGGCAGCACATGGCATACGACCAGCGGCGATTATAGGACATCGGGCAGCGCCACCACCTATCTATGTATAAACACTATCACGACAACTGACTCCACATTCATTCATGGATATTCCGCGATCGAGCTTTATGGCCTTGGGAATTCCAGCAGAGCAACGACCGCCAAGACAATCATCAATGAATATTGGACGTCGTCGTCTGCTCGCGTCACTGGAAGTGTTGTCGACTCTGCTAGGACAGTAGCCGAGGCGGAAAACGCTATCCGCCTGACCATCGTAGATGGATCAGCATTTAATCGAGGAACCATCAGTCTTTACGGCACGAGAGCTTAATTTCGTCGCTTTGGTGCCGTTTTTTGTTGTGACGCTTGCGGCGCGGGCGGTTGCGTAGCCTGAGCCCGTCTTGTCATCTCATTGATGCAGTGACCGAGAAGTTGATGGAGGTTCTGCGCGGTCACCATGTTGAGCCGCAATCGGCAAACGATCTCGATTTCCGGATCGGCGGCCATATCCTGAATGACCGAGCCGAGCGATAGATGCATCGTCCCATTCGAGATGACTGATTCGGTGATCGTGTCGACATACAGGGGCGGCCCGGCGCTATCCTTGACCTTTTTCGGCTTGTTTACCGCACTCAGCGTGATCGTCTCTTCTGGCATCGTCATCACTCTATCGCGCGTCTCTGATCGCCGCTCCAAACAGCATAATCATAATAGCAACCGCTACGGAAGTGATCGGGAATGGCAACCACGACAGAATTTTGTGGATGCCAAGCATTGTGCCTGGATAATCCAGCCATGGATATTGGCGAGCAAGCAAAAAGGCCAGGGCGTCTCTAACTGAACAAGGGTGCCAGTTCCCGTCTACAAGGAAAGCGAAAACTTGCAGCCCGAATGTGCCAATGCCCACAAGCATTAGAGCGAAACCCAACAATGCCACAAGTACGCCAAAAATGACGGCGGCCGGATCGTTGCCCATTTCCCCCTCCCATGCATGACGAGGGGCATGCAAGCACAGCGTCAATCGTAAGTCGAGCGGCTTCCACCATCATCAACAAGGACTGACATCATGAACCGCGCGAACTTCTTCGCTAGCGTGCGCACATCGCTGTTTGCAAATCACCTGACACGGTCCCAAGTCGACGGCATCGACACAATGCTTGATGAATGGGACGCGGAAGGCCTGACCGACCTGCGGTGGCTGGCCTACATGCTCGCCACGACGTTCCACGAGACTGCGCAAACCATGCAGCCGATCACCGAGTATGGCGGTCGTCGCTACTTCGACAAATACGACACGGGCGCCCTGGCCGCTCGCCTCGGCAACACGCCGGCGGCCGATGGCGACGGTTTCAAATACCGCGGCCGCGGCCTGGTGCAGATCACCGGCCATGCGAACTACCAGAAATTCGGCCTCGCCGACGATCCCGACAAGGCGCTCGATCCGCGGACGGCGGTCAAGATCCTCTTCATTGGCATGAAGACCGGCATGTTCACCGGCAGGAAGCTCTCGGACGTCTTCGCCGGCGCCAAGGCCGACTGGGTGAACGCCCGCAAAATCATCAACGGTCTTGATCGCGCCAACGAAATCGCGGCGCACGCGAAAAAGTTTCTCGCCGCGCTGGAGGCGGCGGTCTGATTTCAACTCCCTCCAGAAAGGAAGCATCATGAACAGCAATGCAATGCACAATCTCCTCAACGTCGCCCAGGTCATCCTCGGTTCGCTGCTGACCTTCGACTGGACCTCGATCGGCGCCTCCACCGGCACCGCGGGCAAGATCGCCGGCGGCCTGGTGCTCGCGTCCAGCGTCATCAAGCTCGGCATCAATGTCGCACGCGACGGTCTTGGCGGCCTCATCGCGTCCCAGCCGTCCGTCCAGAAGTAAACCGGCCCGGAACTCCGCCGGCGCGTTTCGGCGCGCCGGCGCTTCCATCGCATTCTTCAATCGTAAGTGAAAGGTTACAAAATGGCAGTCGCTTCGGACCCCAAGCACGGCAGAAAGGACAGCGATATCAGCGCTCCGGCGCTGCAGTTCGCCGCCGTGACGCCGACAGATGCCGCAGCATTCAGTTTCGGCCTGGCGCGCGCGCTCTATATCGGCACCGGCGGCAATCTCGTCGTCTATGACGCGGACGGCAATGCGGTGACGTTCAAGAATGCCGCCAGCGGCTCCGTCCTTCCCATCCGCACCGGCGGCGTGGCCAGCACCAGCACCACTGCCGCCGATATCGTCGCGCTCTACTGATGGGGATTTTTGATGGCTGCTATTTCTCTCGGCACCGGCGTCGGCGTGTCGTCGAACGTGGGTGTGGTCGGCGCTGCGGCCGCTGCGCCCTTTCCCGCACCGGCGGGCCTGCATTGGGAATTCGTCACACAGAATGGAACCAGCGTTTTGAACGCGCGCGGGCCGGTTCTCATCTTACGGAGCAATTGATCCATGACCACCTGGGATGCGGCACAGAGACACCCCAATCATATCTGGCTGATCGGTGACAGCCGGCAGGCCAACGCCTTCACCGACGTGACGACGCAATTTCAATTCAGCGCGATGCATTGGCTCAACCAAGCCAATGCCCGGATGGGGCAGAGGCTCAGGATCGTCGGCAACAATGCGACATCGGGCTATCGCTCCGACCAATATCTGGCGCAGGCCAATATCAACCAGGCGATCGCCTCCGACGCCAAGTTCGTGATGATTTTCGGCATCGTCAACGATATCACCCTCAATGCCGCCAGCGATCCGTTCATCAATATTGTCAAACCGGCTTGCGAACAATTCATTGCCGCCGGAATGACGGTCATTCTCGTGACCGATCCGGGTTCGACCGGGCTCAATGGCAGCACTTCCGCCCGCGCCGCCTTCCAGCGCTACAATTCTCTCGTCAAGGCCTATGCGGCGCGTTCGCGCGCCAATGGTTCGGTCCTCTGCTTCGATCTCGCGGCCGTCATTCTCGATCTCACGACCACGTCGATCGCCTTCAAGAACGGCTATTCGGCGGATGGAACGCACTATCTGGTCAACGCCGCCGTTCCGGTCGGCCGCGCCTTTGCAACCTTCATCTCGCCGCTTGTCCCGGCGCTGCCGACGCGCAAAGTCTTTGGCGGCGAGACGCCGGCGCTGGGATTGCAGCTGTTTTCCAATCCCGGTTTCCTGACGACGACCGGCGGCACGAAGGGATCATTCACCGGCACGGCGCCGGCGGGCGTGACCAACACCGCGCTGGATACCGGCATCAGCGGCGTCATGGGCACGGCGGCCAATGCCGACGGCACCAACGACCTGACGCTGTCGCTGACGGCAACCCAGGCCGGGCGCGCCCGCGTGATCATGGATATCAGCGCCGGCAATGACAGCCCCGGCGACATCTTCGATCTCTATGCGCAGGCGACGATCACATCCGGTGCCGCGAACCTGGTTTCGGCGGAGTTTTGGTCTTCGTATAATCAAACGACCAACGTCCCGAACAACGCCGACTATTCGTGCCTCACCGCCGCGACGACGGGATTTGGTTCAGCTGGGCCGGGAGATATCACGGAAACGCTGGATTACTATATGCCCGTGATCATCCAGCCGGGAACGCGGAGCTTTTGGACGGTTCGGTTCAATCACTATTTTTCGGGGGCGGGGAGCGCCACGATCAACTGGCGGCATTTGGCGATTGACAAGCGGCAGTCGTGAGCCCACGCCCTTACATGAGGCGGGGTCTGCCCGCTGGCTTCGCCGCATTCCTTGTCAAACAGTCCGACGGATCATTCAGCCCGTTCGTCGTCAAAGTGGTGGCCCGTTTCAACCCTTCAACATTAAGGTCGCAAGCTGATGAGCACGAACTTAGAACGGCGGCCTGGTGCTCTTGCAAAGCTATGGGGTGAGGACAGCGCGGGCGTTGGTATGAAAATGATAATACTACGCATTTCAACAAATCACCCGCACCTTGACATCGAGCGGCGAATGCTCGGGAGCGTGGCCCCTATCGCGAATTGACCTTGACTCTCACTTACGAGGATATTCCACTGCTTGATGCTTTGTGGAGGTTGCGATGGGTAAATCATTCGAGGAAATGTTTAGTGGCCATGCAGAGTACCCTTATTTGGACCCATCCACGACCAGGCACCAACTTTATTTGGAATCGCTCATAAAATTCTTTCACGAGCAAAACCAGTTACATGCGTCAACTCGCAATCCTGGTTATACGGCAGAGGTGGGATTCATCAATCGTCCTGATTTTAATGCTTTTGCGGTCACGATCGAGGACGTTGATTTCATCGGAATCCATATTGGCTTAGTGGAGACGCTCATCGGTCTTTCAGTTTTTGCCGCAAATAGTCAGAACCTATCGTGGGTTAACGTCAACAACGGCACCCGGAAGGCTTCGGCCGATTGGATAAGGGATCTTTGCTTCCTGTTCGTCATGTTTCACGAGATGGGACACGTCTGGAATGGACATACTAGCCTCAGGAATAAGTGCGGGCTTAGCTTCATCAATGAATTAAACGTCGCGACGAACGGTCACCTGGGTAGTTTGGACATCCAAACTATGGAGATGGACGCCGACGGCTTTGCTGCCGGGAACCTCAGCGGGACCGCTCAGCTAAATCCTTTCCCAATTGCCAACCCTAGAATCGAAACGGAGTATGGCGTTGGCGCGACAACCTTAATGATGACGGCGGCTTGCCTTCACCTTCTATTCCTTTATTTTTCTGAAGATGAGATCGACGATGATGAGGAGGAAGAGGGGCATCCTCCGGCTTTGGTCCGCAGCTTTATGATTTCTGGCATACTGATTAATGAAGCTCAAAGAGCGGGTTTCAAAAATCATGCGCATGCGTTGCCGATTGTCATGGAGGGATTGGCGCTAGCGGAAGTACTCCATGCCGAGATTCATCAGAGGCAAGTAGAGCCTCAAAAATCCATCGCGGCGTTTAACGAGGATGGACCAAGATACCATAGGCGGTACCTTCGGCATTGGGGCGCACTGAGACCGCAACTCGACTTGCTGAAGCGCGGCGGGATTTTGCCTGAGGTGCAAGATGTTGGCGATGAAAGATAACCTCATAACTGTCGGCAGGAGATATCAATCTCGCGATCCAGGATCGAGAGGTCAACTCTTTGACCGAGTCGTTCTGTCCATCAAAGGCGACATTGTAAAATATACGCGCCCGGGCATGTTCATTTTGCGGCCACACAAAACCACTGTTCGAGAGTTCTTGGAATGGGCTGAGTTGCCTTCAGAAGATAGCGTAAATTACCAACGGAGATAGACGCTTCGTCGCATCTCCCCTCAGCTACAGCCACCTGTGGATCAATGGGTACCAGGCGCCCTCGCATTGACGAAGCTTGACACACGCAAACCTGGCAGGCTGTGATGCGCCCGAACGAGAGGGGGCGCCCATGACTGACAAAGATGAACGACCGCCAATTCCTGATCCGTTGAAGCGCAAAGTTCGGCAACAATGCTTCTTCGGTTGCGTTTTGTGCGGCGCGCCTGTCTTTCACTACGACCATATCGAAGAATATTCGGAAGTGCAGGAGCATACTTTAGAAAATCTAGCGCTACTCTGCGAGAGACATCACGGCGCAAAAACCACCGGGAAGCTATCCGCTGAACGGGTGAGGGAGGCCAGGGACGCGCCATTTAATAGAGATCGAATTCTCTCAAGCGGGTGGCAGCAGGAAGCGTCGAGATCGATCGACATCAATGTTGGCACGAACATAGCCCGTTGCGATCTCAATCAAGAAAACCCGATACACCGTGTGATCTGGAATACAGGGAAAACATACCTTGCCCTTCATTGGGATAGCGGTTGGTATTCGATAACTACCCTGCTTACCGATCAGACAGGAAGACCTCTGCTGTTTATAAATCAAGGCGAACTGAAAATATTCTCTCGCGATCTATGGGACTATATGTACGAGGGCACGACCCTGCAGGTCAGAGCTGGGTTAGGGATCATCGCTCTCGACTTGAGTTGGTCGGATACAGAGTTTGCGCTCCGACGCGGATGCTACATGGACCGCTTCGGTAACGGCTTCATCGCTCATCATGAAGGGCTGGCGCAATATCTTGGTGGCAATGTGGTCGGATGGATCGCCAAAAGTCAGGCTGTCGCCAACGCCTTCGGAGCTTTCGGACTGAATAATTCAAAATACTTTCCACGAGAGGATGTGCCCGGTGGCTTTGGCTTCTTTCAGGGTGGTTAGCATTTCACGGCAAATCGGTCTCCGCAGCAAATGAGGGGGACCTCGTATCTTCCCAGCCGCCCACCGAGGCGGCTTTTTTGCACCCCAACCAACGGCAGGAGAGATTGCCGTGGAAACCCTCGACACCGATCCTCACCGTATGCGGCGTCTGCGCCCCATTGATTTGTCAGTTGCAGCGGCTTGATAGGTTTGCCTGGGGGCCGGTGTGAGCTCACCGACGAGTATCTGACGAGCTCATTGTGAGGCCTTGATGCGGGCGGCGTAAGCCCATGGCATCAGAGCATCGATGTCTTTGACGAG
>NZ_JBFUFF010000121.1:0-16232 GCF_056403555.1 Rhizobium sp. P2_G2 | reverse complement strand
GTGCCGCGAGCGTACAGATCTATGCGAAGAGGCATCCCGAGGTGCACGAGATGCTGCGCCGTTATGATGCGGCGATCGCCGCCACAAGGATCAAAGTGCCGATGCTGGTGGCCGCGGCCCTCTTCGACCCGGCGGTGGCGCCGCCCTGCCAGTTCTCCATAGCCAATGCGCTCGAGTCATCAAAGTTTTATGAAACCTTCATATTAGACGCGGGCCATTTCGAATATTCAGGTAGCATGGAACAGGAAAACACGCTCCGCGAAAAGGTCAGACAGTTCTTCGATGAACCGCGAATATCTCCGCTGGTACAGTCCGCGCCTCCATCGTGACATGGAGCTTCTGGAGTTCGGCCATGCCGGCGCCAAGGTGCTGATGTTTCCCACGCGCGACGGCCGCTTTTGGGAATATGAGGAACTCGGCATTGTCGGCAGCCTGGCCGATAAAGTTTCCGCCGGCCAACTGCAACTCTACTGTATCGAAGGACTGGCCAACGAAAGCTTTTATGGCTCCGGCTGGCACCCTGCCGACCGCATTCGCCGGCACGCTGCGCTCGAGGACTATGTGCTCCATGAAGTGCTGCCGCTGATGGCCGAGAAGAACAGCCATGACTGCACCATCGTGCAGGGCTGCAGCCTCGGCGCCTACCAGGCTGCGAACCTGGTCTTCCGCCATCCGCACCTGTTTCGCAAACTTGTCGCCTTTTCCGGACGCTACGACCTGACGATGAAAGTCGAATGTTTCGGCGATCTGTTCGACGGCTATTACGACGATACGATCTACTATCACATGCCGAGCCATTTCCTGCCCGGCCTCGATTGCGAATGGCGGCTGTCGAAACTCCGGCAGATGGAGATCGTGCTCACCATCGGCAATGAGGACCCGTTCATCGACAACAACCGGCATCTGAGCCACGTGCTCGCCGCAAAAGGCGTACAGCACCAGCTGCATTTCTGGGACGGCCGCGCCCATCGCGCCGGCGCCTGGCGGCGGATGGCGCCACTTTATATCTGACGGCCACAGGCCGTCGCCGCAGGAATCTGCCAATTCCAACAACTATTCGCCTTTCTCGCGCCGCTCTTTCTTGAAAATCCCTCTCCGGCATGCCATTGCGCGGAAAACGCGGAACCACCGGAGAGCGCGATGACCGACGCCAAAAGAAACGGCCTGACCTATAGCGATGCGGGCGTCGATATCGATGCCGGCAATCTCATGGTCGAAAAGATCAAGCCGCTGGTGCGTTCCACCCGGAGGCCGGGCGCTGATGTCGAGATCGGCGGCTTCGGCGGCCTCTTCGATCTCAAGGCGGCCGGCTTTATCGATCCGATCCTTGTGGCGGCCAATGACGGCGTCGGCACCAAGCTCAAGGTCGCCATCGATGCCGGCAAGCACGATACGGTCGGCATCGATCTCGTCGCCATGTGCGTCAACGACCTCGTCGTGCAGGCAGCCGAGCCGCTGCTCTTCCTCGACTATTTCGCCACCGGCAAGCTCGATCCGGACCAGGGTGCGGCGATCGTCGCCGGCATTGCCGAGGGCTGCCGGCAGGCGGGTGCGGCGCTGATCGGCGGCGAGACGGCCGAAATGCCGGGCATGTATCGCGAGGGCGACTACGATCTTGCCGGCTTTGCGGTGGGTGCTGCCGAGCGCGGGCAATTGCTGCCGAAGGGCGATGTTGCCGAAGGCGACGTGATCCTCGGGCTCGCCTCTTCCG
Organism: Rhizobium sp. P2_G2; assembly: GCF_056403555.1. NCBI lineage: Bacteria > Pseudomonadati > Pseudomonadota > Alphaproteobacteria > Hyphomicrobiales > Rhizobiaceae > Rhizobium > Rhizobium sp. P2_G2. Next base: position 14,521 of record NZ_JBFUFF010000121.1, on the reverse strand, counting down.
GCGTCCATTCCAACGGCTATTCGCTGGTGCGCAAAATTGTCGAGCTCTCCGGGCTCGGCTGGGAGGCGAAGGCGCCGTTCGACGCCGAAAAGACGCTCGCCGAGGCGCTGCTGACGCCGACGAAAATCTATGTGAAGCCGTTGCTCAAGGCGATCCGCGAAACCGGTGCGATCAAGGCGCTGGCCCATATCACCGGCGGCGGTTTTCCGGAGAACATTCCGCGCGTGCTGCCCAAGACGCTTGCCGCCGAGGTCGAACTTGGCTCTATCCCCGTCAGGCCGGTGTTCCGCTGGCTGGCATCCACGGGCGGTGTCGCCGAGCGCGAGATGCTGCGTACCTTCAATTGCGGCATCGGCATGATCGCCGTCGTGCCGGCCGACAAGGTGGATGCAGTGGCGGCAATCCTGACGGCCGAGGGCGAAACTGTGGTCGAGCTCGGTCGAATGATCGCCCGTGCCGAAGGCGCGCCGGGCGTCGCCTATAAGGGCAGCCTCGGCCTATGACGCGCAAACGTGCCGTGATCTTCATCTCGGGCGGCGGCTCGAACATGGCAGCGCTGATCGAAGCCGCCAAGGATGCGGCCTATCCTGTGGAATTCGTCGCGGTGGTTTCCGACAAGAAGGATGCCGGCGGGCTTGCCAAGGCGCAGGCACAGGGTATCCGCACTGCCGCGTTCGAGCGAAGGGATTTCGCCTCCAAGGTCGAGCATGAGCGCGCCATCCTCGATTTCCTCGACGAAATCCACCCAGACCTGATCTGCCTTGCCGGTTACATGCGTCTGCTGTCCGTGGACTTCATCTCGGCCTATGAGCATCGCATCATCAATATCCATCCATCGCTGCTGCCGCTGTTCCCGGGCCTGCACACCCATCAGCGAGCGCTCGACGCCGGCATGAAGGTGGCCGGCTGCTCGGTGCATTATGTCACCGAAGGCGTCGACGAAGGTCCGATCGTCGCCCAGGCGGTCGTGCCCGTGCTTGACGGCGACACTGCCGAGACGCTGGCGGCACGGGTTCTGACGGCGGAGCATCGGCTTTACAGGGAGGCGGTGGGCAAGGTGGCGAACGGCAGCGGCTCAACGGACGATCAAGCCAGACTCGTCTCGCTCGGATAGGTCGCCGAGACAGGGACTGCCGATTGGCGATACAGGATCACCCAGGCTTGTCCGGCGAATTAAGCTGCGGTGGCTGTTTCCTGCGGGCTGTGCGCATCGCTTTCCACGACGACGCGATTCCTTCCTCCATGCTTCGCCGCATATAGAGCCGCATCAGCGCGCCCGAGCTGCGCTTCGAACGTGTCCTTGGCGCCACGGCTCGCCGCAACGCCGAAAGAGACGGTAAATTGGAACGCCGCGTCAGGCGTGTCGACAGTCAGCGCGGCGATGCGCAGGCGCAGACGCTCGGCAAATGACGCTGCCGTCCGGATGTCGGACGAAGGCAAGATAGCAACGAACTCTTCGCCACCAATCCTTGCAAATGTGCAATCGAGATTCTCTGACGAGCTGAAATCGCCGACCAGTGATGAAAAGAGCTTGAGCGCCCTGTCGCCCGCGGCATGGCCATAGACGTCGTTGATCTTCTTGAAATGATCGATGTCCATGGCGATGACGCAGACACTGCCTTCCACGGCGCTTGAAGCGACCGACGCCCGGCCGACCTCGAAGGCGTATCGCCGATTGTAGGCCCCGGTGAGTTCATCGGTGATGGTGAGCCTGCGCAGGGCTTCTTCCTTCTCCTTCAGGTCCGTGATGTCCTGCAACAGAAGCTGGATGACGGAATTTCCCTGCCACGGCAGCGGGCCGGCGATGAGGTTGATCGTACGCGGCCGGACGGGATTGCGCAGCGTGAGTTCGGTCGCATGTGCCATTATGTCCGCATGGAAAGCAGCATCCATATGTCTGCTGGCCTCGGTGAAGTCCTCCCCAACGAAATCAAGGAAATGCATGCCGACGAGTTCATCCTGCCCCACTTGAAGCAAATTCGCGGCCTCTCGGTTGGCAAAGATGATGCCTTGCTGGGTGTGGATGATCAGTCCCATCGGCATTGAATCCAACATGATACCCATGCGCTGCTGCGTGTCGAGGAGCATTTGCTTGGTATGCACCGCCGCATTCGTAGCTTCATCATCGTCGAAAAACATTGGAACCTCACAGTCAGGGATCGATAGGCACACCGGACGGTAACCAACAGAGAACAACAGCAGATGATAACATATCGTTAAACCTTTGATTTTGTGACAATTTATTACACACTCATGCGTTTGCGTTACCGAACGCTCATTCCTTATGCCACCCGGCCGGGATATGGACGATCCGATGCTGCTCACCGCTGCTCTCATCCTGTGCATGGGAAGAGGTAGAATATCGCGCGAAGCCGCCATTGGCTCGATGATCTCGATGATGTCGCCGATCTCCGCGGACGAGGGGCCTTTTGCAACGCCAAGCCGGACCGGCAAGCCCCGAAAGCATCACAAGAAGACAGATTGCTAAAATGCCTTGGAATCCCGCAAGCTCTCCTGAACCGTCATACCAAATGCGTGGCCGCCTCCGCCGTCGCCGTACGCGTTGTTAAGCCCACCTTAACGCGCCCAGCCGTTCACTGGCACCGCTATCGGAAGCGGCAGACCATGAAGAGATTCTTTTCCTATTTCGCCTCGCTTTCAAAGGGGCAGCAGACATTCCTGATCGCGCTCGGCGTGCTCGTCGTCGTTCCCTTCACGACGCTTGTCGGCCTGCAAATCTACAATGCCGCCAATCTTGCAATGCTCGGCAGCGACATTTCCGTGCGCGAGACTGAGTGGAAGTCCGAGGCGCTGGCACTCAACACCAATGTCGATCCGGAAAGCCTGAAGAGCACGACCAACCAACATGCCTATCGGCTGCTCGCCAGTCATGCCGACCTGGTGCCCGAGCGGCGCGTCGTGGTTACTGTCCAGGAACCGCTCGACGACATGAAGACGAAGCACACGGAAACCAGCCAGGACGGCCTGCTCGACAAGGCGGCGCAGAAGATCCAGAGCAAGGGCGAGGAGGAATGCGCGCTGCTGATCGGCACACTCGCCTCGCAATGCACCGTGATGTCCGCAACCGGCCGACCGCTCGGTGATACCGGCTACGAATACCAACTGCAGCTCGCCTTCTCGGAAATCCATCCGTTCGGCAAGTCCGATCCCGCGACCCATTACGAATTCATGCTCACCCGCTCCAGCCCCGGCCGGGCGGCGACCAACAGCCGCATCTATTTCGAACAGTCCGCCAGTCAGCGCCGCCGTATCTACGAGGACGTCGCCGACACATGCCAGGCGATCCGGGAAAAATCGGGCAATTGCAGCGTCACCGCACTGTCGATCGCCTCGCGTCTCGATCGCGGTACGCCAATGGCCCGGCTTTCGGCTTCGGCAGCTTACGCGAGCCTTGTCAAGGCCTCCGAACTGGCAGCCTCAACCCATTGATGCGTGTCCGGCTCTGCCCTATCATCGCTCTCGGATATCAGCCGGGGGGTGCCGATGCGGCGCGTATTTCTGACGACCTTACTCGTTGCAACCGCTGGCGCGGCGCAGGCCGGCGACATCAAGCTGCAATCGCTGGATGGCACCGTAACCTTCACCGGCAGCTTCGGCATTTCAGCGATCAAGGCGAATGAATATGTCTATCAGGGCCCGGTCAAGGTCTCGCAGCTGATCTGGAAAAGCCGTTACGTCAATACCATCAACGGCATGATCACCGTCGACCTGGACCATGACTGGTATGCCAGCGCGGAGGGCATGGTCGGTTTCAATGGCGATGGACATCTCGTCGACTATGACTGGCTGAAACCCGGCAACCCCTGGTCGGACAGGTCGCTCCACCCCGACACGCGGCTCAATCACTATTTCGCGCTCGGCGCGGAAGTCGGGCGGACGCTTGTGTCCCGCGACAACACAGATATCGGCCTCGGCGCCGGGTTCAAATATACCGACGTGCAATGGTCCGCCTGGGGTGGTTCCTATATCTATAGCGGCAACGGCTTTCGCGACATGCATGGCCATTTCGACCCGAACCAGAAGGGTATCACCTTCCGGCAGGTCTGGCCTGTTCCCTATCTAGGACTCAATCTCAGCCACAAGGAAGGGGCCTGGTCATTCTCGAGTGCGCTGCGCGGAGGCGTCTCCGTCAATGGCTATGATATCGACGACCATTGGGTACGCAGCCTGAGGTTCATCGATAATTTGGACGCGACACCGACCGCCTCGCTGACCAGTTCGGTGAATTACGCCCTTTCACAGCGGATGTCGCTTTATCTCAGCGGCTCGTTCGACCGGATGTTCAAGACACGCGCCGACACCAAGACGATCAACGAGAAGAACGGCAAAGTCTTTCATGACAAGAATGACGCCGGCGGCGATTTCAGTTCAGCAACGATCTCGTTCGGGCTGAAGGGACAGTTTTAGCCCGTATCTCTGCGCAACTCCGCGCAATGCAAGCAACCACTGCTGGGGCAACGTCACAAGCCGTGCCGACCATCGTTAAAGCACCGCCGTTCTCCAACCGGCTGCCTTGCAACAAAATAACCTTGGCCTGTGAAACGTTGAGGGGGGTATCAACGCTTAAGAGGTCCCGATGGCGACGCATACAATCACAGGCACGAGAACGAAACCCTGGCATATAACAACAGCGAATGACACATGGATTTTATCCGAAGGTGCCACTTTCAAAATCACCGGCATGCCGGCTATCGACGATACCCCTGCAGCCGGTCACAGCGATATCCAAATTCTCGGAACCCTGACGGCGCCAGATGCGTCTGCCATTGATCTGCAAACCGACGGCAACTCGGTTCTGTTCGGCGCCAATTCGATCACCAACACAAAAACAGCCGCCTACCTTTCAGGTGCCGACAATACGATTGTGAACCACGGCGACATCACCGCCACCTATGTTGCACTCTATGGCGGCGAAGGCACTTCCTTTACGAATTCCGGTTCGGTCACTGGTTATGGCGGGTTTGAGTCCGCGGAAAAGGGCACTCATATCGTCAATCAGGCAGGCGGATCGATCGATGTCAGCCATGTGGCAATCTATCTGCTCGGAACCTCGGGGACCGCGACCATCGACAACATGGGCAAGATTTCCGGCAATGAGGCTGCGATCACGGACGGCTCGTCTGGTGGGGTCACGCGGGTGACCAATACAGGTACTATTCAGGGACTGATCGATCTCGGCGACGGAAACGACTATTTCGACAGTCATCTCGGCACGTATACGAGCGTCGCCGGCGGCGATGGAAGCGATACGTATATCCTCGGCAAAGGACAGCATGTGCTCGAAAATGCCGGCAAAGGCCTCGACACGGTGAAAAGCTACGCGAGCGCCACCCTGGATGCCAATGTCGACTTTCTCTACCTGCTCGGCAAGGGCAACCTCAACGGCCATGGCAATGACCTGAATAACCTTGTTTACGGAAACAAGGGTGACAATCACCTCTTCGGCATGGGCGGAGAAGATACGATCGGCGGCAAGGCCGGCAACGATTTGCTCACCGGCGGCGCCGGCAACGACATTTTCGTCTTCGGCAAGGGTGATCAGGTGGACACGATCACCGACTATATCGACGGCGAAGATACGATCCACCTGAAGAACTTCGCCGGCATTACCAGCGTTTCGGATATCCAATCACACATGTCGCAACATGGATCGGATGTCTGGCTTTCATTCGGACACGGCGACAAACTTATCGTTCAGGCGACGTCGCTGGCCGAACTGGATGCGACCGCATTCACACTGTAGCCGGATGATCGGCGCCCGGTGCAGGACTGATCCTGCACCGGCCTTTTCCAGGCGCTGTCAGATGACGATGGGTGGCGCGCGAGATGATAATGCGCTTCAGGCGCCGTACTTCATCTTCGCCCATTGCAGCAGCATGATCGTCTTGGCGTCGCAGATCTTGCCCGTGCCGATCATTTCATAGGCGTCAGCGAGCGGGATTTCGAGGATTTCGATGTCCTCCCCCTCTTCCTCCAAACCGCCGCCCGTGCCGGATTTCATCGTCACGTCGATCTCGGCGGCGAAGAAGCTGACCTTTTCTGTCAGCGTGCCGGGCGACATATAGGCGTCGAAGAGATAGTCGGCGCGGTCGATGCGATAGCCGGTTTCCTCCATCGCTTCGCGGATGATGGCGGTCAGCGAATCGTCCTTGTCGAGCAGGCCAGCCGGGGTTTCGATCATAAAACCATCGTCGCCGTTCATGACGGGCGGCACGCGGAGCTGGCGGACGAAGATCACGCTTTTGCGCCTAACGTCATAGAGCAGGATCGTGGCGGCATTGCCGTGGTCGTGGATCTCGCGCACCACGGTCTGGCGGCCGCCGGCCAGCGTCTCGTGCTCGACCGTGACTTTCTGCAGATGGACGAAACGCTTGGAGAGCGTTTCGGACGAAAGGATTTTCACTTTCGGTTCGGTCTTGGCATCCATGAATTCACGCTACTTTCCTGGTGATCGGGGAGGATTGGCAATGCGGCAGGTAACGAAAACACCGGTCAGGCGACCGATGCGGTTTTGTTGGAGGTCCGGAGCCAGACGCGATTGTCGTGCACGCCGACGCCGCCATGTGGCGCGATATTGTCGGCACCGGTCAGAACATTGATGCCCTCGCCGTCGAGATGCGCCTTGTTCGGCCACAGGCCTTCGGCGATCAGCACGCCGGGCCTGGTCAAATCGCTCACTCTGGCGTGGATGCGCAGCGCGCCGCGCAGATTGCCGAGGGTGACGATGTCGCCATTGGCGATCCCTTCCCGCTCGGCATCGTCAGGCGAAATCATCACCTCCGGCCGGCCCTCCTTCTCGCGCGAGGTCTTGGTCTCGGAGAAGGTGGAATTGAGATAGTTGCGCGCCGGTGGGGTCGCGAGGCGGTAGGGATGATCGGCATCCGGCAGTTCGATCACCGGGCAGAAATCCGGGAAGGCCGGCAATTGGCTGACCGGCCCCAGCAGGCCGACATTATCAGGTGGACGGATCGAGCCGCGCTGGCCGATCCAGTCGGGCTTGAAACGGAACTTACCGTCGGGATGGCCGAAGCCTCTGACATAGTGGGCTGTGTCGAAATCCGGCTGGCGATCGTGCCACTTCTCGGCTTCGAGCTCTTCGTAATCCGGCATGCCATCGCCCGAGAGGATTTCGTCGATATGCTCGCGCTCGCTCAACCCAAAGCCCGGCATGTGCGACACGCCGAGGCGCTTGGCGAGTTCCTCGATGACGAAGAGGTTGGTGCGCACGGTGGACGGCGGCTCTACCAATTTCGGGCCGAGCACGATGTGGCTCTGGCCTCCGGCCTTGTAGATGTCGTCATGCTCGACGAACATGGTGGCGGGCAGGACGATGTCGGCCAGTTCGGCGGTCTCGGTCACGAACTGCTCGTGCACGGCGACAAAAAGGTCGTCGCGCAGGAAGCCGCGCTTGACCAGCCGCTGCTCGGGCATGACGTTGACCGGATTGGTGTTCTGGATCAGCATCGCGGTCACCGGCGGGCCATGACGCAATGCCTTGGCGTCGCCGGTCAGGATGCGACCGAGCTCGGACTGGTCGAGCTGGCGGACATTCCGGTCGGCAAAACCCTGGCCCGTTAAAAGGTCGTTCTTCATGCCAAAGATCGCGGCATTGGTATGGAAGCCACCGCCGCCTTCATATTGCCAGGAACCGAGCACGGTCGGCAGGCTTAGCGCCGCATGCATGGAGACCGTGCCATTGCGGCTGCGGGAAAAACCGTAGCCGAGGCGGAAATAGGTCTTCTTCGTCGTGCCCACCAGTTTTCCGAACGCCTCGATCTCCTCGACTGACAGGCCGGTGATCGCGGCCGCCCATTCCGGCGTCTTCGTTGCAAGATGCGCTTCGAGACCAACTGGATCGTCGGCATATTTCGCCATATAGCCGCGGTCGGCATAGCCGTCGCGGAAGGCGATATGCATGGCGGCGCAGGCGAGTGCCGCGTCCGATCCCGGCCTGAGGATCAACTTGATATCGGCCTGCTTCATCGTCGGATTGTCGTAGATGTCGACGACGACGATCTTTGCACCGCGATCCTTGCGGGCGCGGGTGGCATGCGTCATCACGTTGACCTGGGTCGTCACGGCATTGGTGCCCCAGATCACGACGCAATCCGCCTTGGCCATTTCGCGCGGATCGGGGCCGCGCAGTGCGCCGGTTCCCATATAATAACCGGACCAGGCCGGGTTGGTGCAGATGGAATCGAAGAAGCCGGAATATTTCTTGGCGTGGCGGAGGCGCTCGATGGAATCGCGCTGCACCCAGCCCATCGTGCCGGCGTAGAAATACGGCCAGACGGTTTCGGCACCATAACGGGCTTCCGCCTTGAGGAAAGCATCGGCGATCTCGTCGAGCGCATCGGTCCAGTCGATGCGCTGCCAGTTCCCCTCCCCCTTGGCGCCCTTGCGACGCATGGGATGCATCAGCCGATCCGGATGATAGAGCCGCTCGGCATAGCGGGCGACCTTGGCGCAGATGACGCCGGCCGTGTAGCTGTTGTCGGCGGCACCGCGGACGCGGCCGATGCGGCCGTCAGCCTGGATCTCGACCTCGAGCGCGCAGGTGGAGGGACAGTCATGCGGGCAGGCCGAATGACCGATCGTGATTTTTTCCGGTATGCGGGTCGCAATGTTCATGGCAATTGTATAATCGAAGCCGGCGCGCGGGAAAAGTTGCCGCAGTGCACATCAGGAAAATTCATCCGACCCATGAACTACCGCCATATCTATCATGCCGGCAATTTCGCCGATGTCTTCAAGCATGCGGTGCTTGCGCGGCTGATCGCCTATCTCAAGCAGAAGGACAAGCCGTTCCGGGTGATCGATACCCATGCCGGCATTGGTGTCTATGATCTTTCCTCCGAAGAGGCGCAGAAGACCGGCGAGTGGCGCGATGGCATCGGCCGGGTGATGGGGGCGTCACTACCCTCGTCCGTTGCGCCGCTGATCGAACCCTATCTGCAGACCGTGCGGGCACTCAACCCCGACGGCGGCGTGAGGCTCTATCCAGGCTCGCCGAAAATCTCGCGCCTGATGCTGCGCAAGGAAGATCGGCTATCGCTGATGGAACTCCACCCGGCCGACTATGAAGCGCTGGCGGCAAACTTCACCGGCGATTTCCAGACGCGCGCGACGCATCTCGACGGCTGGCTGGCGCTCAACGCGCATCTGCCGCCAAAGGAGAAGCGCGGGCTGATCCTCGTCGACCCACCCTTCGAGCTGGAGGGCGAATATCGACGGCTTGCCGATGGGCTCGGCAAGGCCTGGCGAATATTTCCAGGCGGCGTTTATTGCCTCTGGTATCCGCTGAAGCAGGGCGCGCCGATCAAGGCTTTTCACGCGGCGCTGGAAGCGCTGGGCATCCCGAAAATACTCTGCGCCGAACTGTCCGTCCGCAACGATCGCGACACGACCGGCCTGTCGGGCTCGGGCCTGATCATCGTCAACCCGCCCTATACGCTGAAGGGCGAACTCGACACACTCTTGCCGTGGCTCACGAACGTGATAGCGCAGGACCGCTTCGCCGGCAGTCGGACTGTCTGGATCCGCGGCGAGTGATCAACGGTTACGTCAGCCTGGACATGACGGGTTACCCCGTCAGCCTGGACATGACGGGTTACCCCCGTCAGCCGGAGACTAACGGGGTAACAAGTTAGCCCGTTAGTCTGGGAACATTGACGATCTTGAGGAACAGCGCATTCATCGCCTCGGTAATGCCATCCGATGGGCTGACTTCGAAGAACAGACCATCGCTGGCACAGGCCTTCATGGCGGGACTGATCTCAGTGCTGAACGGCTTGATCCAGCTATTATACCATGAATTGGCCGTGACTGGCTGGTAGGTCGTATAGAGCACCGCTATGCGCACGCCATTGGCCTTGATCTTCGTGCAGATCGACGAATCGAGCGGCTGCTGGCACCGCGTACTGCTGGTGATCGTCTTCAGGCAGCCGGTCGGACGGTTGGCGTCCTCAACCCCATCGCTGACCAGGAAAAGCACCTTCTGCGGACTGGTGGCATCCAGACCTGTTCCGCTGGTACCGATGGTGGTCTTGAGGCTGGTCAGGTTGGACAGCAGGTCGGTTTGCTGGTCCTTGTTGTAGTTGTTTCCCTTGATCGTCATCAGATCTATGGTTGCCGTCTTGCTGGCCACCGTCGTCAGGTCGTAGGAAAGCGGCGCAACATTGGTCAGTTGCTCGGTGGCGGCGTCAGTGCCCATGGAATAGACTGACATCCGATATTGATCGGAATATTTGCGGTTCGACGCCGCGGTCGTCATCATGGCCTGCGCAGCCTTGGCAACCACTTGAATGCGCGTGGTGATGTTGAGCGACTTGGCCAGAGTATAGTAATCGCTCACACCGCTCGTGTCGTGACAGGCGAAGGCGCAATTCGCGTCATTCTTGTTGTTCTTCGTCGCGTTCTGCAGGGCGGTGATGTCGGCCGTGGTCGCGCCCAGGCCCATTGACGGCGAGTTATCCAGCATGAGGTAGAAATCGGTGTAGGTTGCCGGCACATAGCTTCCCTGTGAACTCCCTGAAACCGTGACGAAATTCTTGCCGATAATGCCGAGAAAGCTGGTGGGCACTTTTGCCGTAAAGGTTACCGTCGAGGTGAACTGCGTCGCGGTGCGTTGTATGTTCATGTGATAGTCGGTCACGTAGGAGGCGAGCTTGGGGTCGAGATTCGCCTTGAAAATTGCGCCAGCGTCAGTGTTGGCCACATCGACTGTGCCAATGGTTCCGTTCTTCAATGCTGCGATGACGCCGACCGACTGCTCTGCAAGGGCGGATACCGCCGCCGAATCCGCCGACTGCTGCAACTGCCTCTGAGCCGTTAGCGCATAGCTGAGGTCGACTGCGCAGCCGAGCGCCGACACGATCGGTATCGTCAGCAGGCCGAACATGAGGGCGAAATTGCCCGAACGATCTTTCAGGAGACGGCGAAATGTCGGGCTCATGGACGCATCCTTCATGGCGCGAAATCAGGAATATGTCTCATTACTAATTCTCTTGATTTACGAATTGGTTAAACAGCATAGCGGAGCTGACGAACCGCGGTTCTGCGGACCAAAAAAGTACAATTCCGGAGCCAGGACGGAATGGGGACTTGAAACCTGTCACAAAAAGGAGGGAAAAGCCGCTTTATCAAGCAATGCCTCGTTCCAAAGTGATACACCAGCCATGAAACTCGTCCACATCTCCGACATTCACATCAATCCGGAACCCATTCTGGGCTTTGATCCCATCGGCAATTTCGAGGCCTGCCTCGGCCATGTCGCCGAATTCCACGCCGATGCCGACCGTATCGTCATCACCGGTGACCTGACCCACTACGGCAAAGCCGACAGTTATAAGCAGCTAAAAGCCATTCTGGACGCCTCGCCTCTCAAGGACCGGCTCTCGCCTCGCCTGCTGATCGGCAACCATGACAACCGCGAGACCTTCGCCTCGCTGTTCAGCGATGCCGAGCGCGATGAGAACGGCTATGTGCAATGGACTGAGGACACGGATGCCGGTCTCTTCGTCTATCTCGACACTGCCGAGCCCGGCACCCATGCCGGCCATTATGACGCAAAACGGCAAGTGTGGTTGAGCCGCGTGCTGGAACAGGCCGAAACTTCGGGAAAACCGGTGTGGCTGTTCATGCACCACAATCCGCTGCCGGTGCATGTCGCCAATGCCGATGCGATCGGCATCGTGCACGAAGCAGATTTCCACGCCATTTTGCGCCGCCATCGGGAGACGATCCGGCATATTTTCTTCGGTCATTGCCATTTCACGCTGAGCGGGCAGGTCCGCGGCATTCCGTTCTCGGCGCCGCGCTCCACCAACCACGTCTGCTGGCCGGATTTTTCCGGCATCGTCGAGCGCATGGGCTATGGCGCCTTCGCGCCGAACTACAATGTCTGCTTCCTCGGCGATGCTGGCACCGTAATCCATTCGGTCGACTTCCTCGACGCCCATAAGGTGCTCTGGGCCGCGGATTGACAGCGGTGGGGACTGTGGCCGGAATGCTCTTGACCTGATAGGACGAAGCGACCAATGCTGGCGTCTCCTACGGAGAAATACCATGTCTGCCCTTCGTTTCCTGCTCGCGCTCGGCCTTGTCGTCGCAACCCTTTCGATAAACACAGGGAGCGCCTTCGCCTGGCCGGTTCTGGATTCCAGCCCGCAATGTGATGCGAGATGGGTCGCCCGCCAGCTGAAGTTCGATTTCGCATTGAAATTCCGCCACTACAATGAAGCCGGGCTGAAGCTGCAGGAGATCGTCAATCCGACGATGACCTATGAGCGTCAGCGCGACGAATATCACGATGTTGGTCGGCAGTTTTGCCACGCGACCGCGGCACTGAGCGATGGCAGCCGCCGCGACATGTGGTATCTGATCGCCAGGCCTTGGGGTTTCGCCGGCGTGCCAGGCACGGACAACGTGGAATTCTGCGTCGCAGGGCTCGACCCCTGGCATGTCTACGGCAAGGATTGCTCGACGATCCGCGACACCCTTGGCTGGTGAGGAACGACAGGATGGGACGCCTGCTCCGCGTGATGCTTGCCGGATGGACGCTGATCGCGGGCCTTGCTTTGTCGCGACCTGCCGTCGCTGCCGAATTCGATTTCTACGTTCTGTCGCTGTCCTGGTCACCGACCTGGTGTGCCGGGCATGACGCCGGCGGGCGGACGCCGCAATGCGACGGCAAGCATCGGTATAGTCTCGTCGTGCATGGTCTATGGCCGCAGAACGAGCATGGCTATCCCGAGAACTGCCAGAGTTCCGAGCCGGATCGAGTGCCCAGCAATCTGATCCGCAGCCTGTACGACATCGTCCCATCGGCCGGGCTTGCCGGACATGAATGGCGCACGCACGGCACCTGCTCCGGCCTCAGCCAGGAACGCTTTTTCGGTCAGTTGCGCGCAGCCTTTTCAAAGGTCCAGATACCGCCGGTCATTTTCAGCGGCAGCATGAACCGCAAGCTCAGGACCGACGACATCGAGAACCTGATGATCAACGTCAACCCCGGTCTGCGGCGGGACGGCATCGCGGTCACCTGCGAAGACGGCCAACTGGCGGAGATCCGCATCTGCATGACGAAATCGCTCGACTTCCGCTCGTGCGGCGAAGTCGCCCGGCAGAGCTGCCGGCAGAATATAGTCACGCTTCCGCCCATCCCCTGAAGGAATGAGCCATCATGAAACTTTTCTATTCATCGACATCGCCTTATTCCGCCAAGGTGCTGATGGCGGCACGACATCTCGGCATCGAAATCGAGGCCGTGCCGACCAAGACGGACGGTGCGCCCGAAGACCTCATCGCCAGCAATCCGCTCGGCAAAATCCCGGTTCTGCTGCGCGGCGACGATCCGCCGGTCTATGACAGCGTCGCGATCATGCAGTTCCTCAACCGCTCGGCGGAGCATAAGCTCTATCCGCGCAATGACGAACGACGCACAGAGGCCGAAACCCTCGAAGCACTCTGCGACGGAATCACCGATTGTCTGCTGGCGATTGTCTATGAAAAGCGGTTCCGTCCGCCGGAGAAGGTCTACCAGCCCTGGATCGACAGGCAGTGGGAAAAGGCGGCGCGCGGACTCGATCACCTCAATGCCAATCCTCCGGGCGGACTGAAGCGGCTGAACGGCGGGCATTTCGCCATGGCGGCCATGCTCGGCTATCTCGAACTGCGCTTTGCCGGTGAATGGGAAAAGGGCCGCGACAAGCTGAAGGGCTGGCAAGAGCGCTTCGAGAAGGTTTTTCCGGACTATCCGAAACTGAAGCCGCAGGCTTCGGCTGCCTGAGTCATACATGGAGGCCGGATACAGATCCGGCCTCATTCAACTACGCAACCAAAGCCCGCTTTGACAGCGGGCGGCTGCAGACCATTCGTTACATCTTGGTCGAGTCCTGGATGGTCGGCGACTTCTGTATCGGCTGGCCTTTCGGCTGGTTGTCATTGACAGCGGGCGTGGTCGCAGGCGCCCTGTCGACAGATGAGGTGGTCGTCTTGTCGACCGGCGGCGCGATCTTGGAGCCATAATATTCGGCGCCCCACCAGGCGATCATCGCCAGAATGAGGCCGCAAACCAGGACGTAAAGCACAGGTTTGCCCCAACTGCCCTGCCGCGCTTCGGTCGCAGTGAGGGTGACCGGCGCGTCCTGCTCTTCTTCGCGGCGCGCACGAAAATAGCCGTCGGGATTGTCGAGATATTTTGCCATGATGCAATCCTTTCTCCCTTTTGACGGGACGAAGGATAAACCCGGGCAGGATGCGAAAGTTCCGGTCTCGCACCACTGGGGAATGGCCGAGCGGGCCGCAATCGGGATAGGGGGGAGCCAATCAGCTCCGCCCCTCCCACACCACCCGGCATGCGGGTCCGCACCGGGCGGTTGGAGCGGTTGAAGTCGTCAGGCTTATAGTTCTCCCGGCCCGACGCTTGGGTTTGCTTATTCTGGTTCGGCGGGTTTGATTTCTCGCTGCCGTGGCCTCTCGGGCTTCACCCTACCTGCCA
>NZ_JBFUFF010000120.1:0-16274 GCF_056403555.1 Rhizobium sp. P2_G2 | reverse complement strand
GACCAAGACCTTGACCACGAACACAGACCAGAAACATACATAAAAGGCGGGTCAAATCTCGGTGGAAATGCCGGGTCAGTTCTCAGTGGAAATCAACAACCGTGTCGGTGCCGTTGTTCTGGCCTTCGAATATCTTGTTCTTGGCGCTGTTGGTCCAGATCGTATCATCGCCGGCGCCTGAGTAGATCGTGCCGGCGAAAGACCCGACCCGCAGATCAATCAGATCGTCGCCACCTGCGGTATCGATATGGCCGATAATCGTTCCGGTATTGACGACATGATCCACGCCGCCGTCACCTAGATCGATGCCCCCTCTGATCAAGCCATGATTGACAACATGCCCGCTCGCCTGGGAAGAGAACTGGTCGATCAGAACTGCCTCACCACCCGGGGAGTTGATGCGGCCGTCATTGACGAGATTGAGCGAATGAGCACTGAAGACTGCGCCAGTAAAGGCCAAAATGCTCCCCGAATTGTTGACCTCCGCGCGTTGCCCCTCCATTTCCAGCGCGTTACCGTCGGTTGCGACGATCAAACCACTGTTGTTGACCGTCGCGTCGGGCCCGCTGAGAAGGGCGCAGCCGGGCGCGTACAGCACGCCGGTCGATCCGACATTCAGAACAAAGTTCGCGCCTGTCGCGTGCACTGCAGTAAAGGGCATTGCAGGGTTTAGGCCGTCAAGAACCTCACCGTTGACGGTCAGGGTGTTGTTGGCCCCCGAGCTATCGATCGCATAACGATTGTCGGCATTGGTGCCGTCGACCGTGCCATCGATTGCGACTGTCAATCGATAGTTGTGGTCCGTCATGTCCGCTTTGCCGGCGACTACGAGACAACGGGCAATCTTCAGATGATCCGATCGACACCATTGCGAGTTGGAGGATCAGAAACTCTCAGGCAAATTTCACCCGAATTTCACGACTCCATGCGCGACGAAGGATAATGTAGCAGCGGAACTTTCTAACAGGAATGATCGATTAATGATGCTAGCGCAGCGACCTCATTGGCAAGAAGGCCACTCCCGTAGCTTTCTCGACTACGGCAATTATTTTGTCCCGCAGCGCGAGGAGCAAATTGCGGTCGTCCTCGACCTCATGGACCCTGTGCCAGAGTCACCGCTGTTTATCGAACTCTGTTCTGGTAGCGGGCTCTTGAGCAAGGCAATGTTAGACCGTTTCGAGGGAAGTGAAGTTCTGGCGCTTGATGGCTCGACGGAAATGCTGCGCAGAACGACTGAGACTTGCGGGGCAAGTGGCAGACTTAAGGTTGTTGAGTTCGATCTCGCCGATCTCGGATGGCGAAAATTCGAGCGGCCACCGCACGCGATCGTTTCCTCTCTGTCGATCCATCATCTTGATGCACAAGAAAAACAAGTTCTTTACCAGGACATGGCAAACGCTCTCGCCGACGGCGGCGTCTTGATCATTGCCGACATAGTGCGACCTCCATCCGACCAGGGCCTGGCCGTTGCCGCTCGTCAATGGGACGATGCCGTGCAAACCAGGTCACGGCAGATCGACGGTAATATGGCGGCCTTTTTCGAATTCCAGCGCCTAAACTGGAATTATTTCCGTTATCCTGACGCTCAGCCAATAGATAAGCCGTCTTCGCTAGCCGAGCAACTAGAATGGCTCCGTGAGGCAGGACTGCGTAGGGTCGACTGTGCTTGGATGATTGCAGGACATGCAATTTTCTACGGGTACAAGTAAGGAGAACCGCGCCGCTATATTTCGATACACTAAAAAACTCTTGCCGCTATCATTAATGCATGCTCTCAATACCGGGACTAAATGTCGCATCCCGTGTGTGGAGACGATTGCATGTTTGAATTTGCCGGGCACACGCTTGATCCTGAACGCGGCCGTTTGCAAAGGGGCGGCATGGAAGTCTCGTTGAGGCCAAAATCGCTTACGCTCCTCCACTACCTGCTTGAGCATGCGGGACGAGTGATCAGCAAGGATGAATTGGTCGAGGCGGTATGGCCCGACATCAGCGTTTCAGACGATTCCCTGACGCAATGCATGAAGGATATCCGTAAGGCCCTTGGGCTGGAAGGCGAAGGTCTCATCCGTACAGTCATGCGACGTGGGTACATCATCGATGAGGTTAAGCTTCGCTCTCCCAGTCAAGTGATAGCGTTATTCCCGGTTATTAGTGATAAAGCATCCGTTGCCATTATTCCCTTCGACAATCTCAGCGATGATCCAGGGCAAGACTATTTCGCCAATGGCATCGTTGAGGAAATCATTTCCGCACTGTCCCGCCTTCGCTGGCTGTTCGTCGCAGCATACGGTTCCAGTGCCACCTATAAAGACCAATCTTTTGATGCTGCCCGCATCGCACGGGAACTCGGTGTCCGCTATATCCTCAAGGGCAGCGTGCGAAAAGCCGGTGACCGTGTTCGGATTGGTGGTCAGTTGATCGACGGCGCTACCGGCACGCAACTTTGGGCGAACCGCTTCGACGGGAACTTAGAGGAAATCTTCGACCTCCAGGACCGAGTGGCGGAATCGGTGGTCGGGGCGATCCAGCCCTCAATTCTTTCGGCTGAGGTCGAGCGCAGCCGGCGCAAAAGACCCGAAAGCCTCGATGCATATGATTTCGTGCTCAGGGCATTCCCGTTGGTTTGGTCCCTCGATCGGCAAGACAATACGCACGCGGTCGCCTTGCTCGATCAAGCGCTGGCCATCGAACCCACTTATGCCCTGGCGTTGTCGCTCAAGGCATGGTGTCTTGAACAGCAGGCTGTTTACAGTTGGACCGATGATCCTGCTGAACACAGGGATGAGGGACTAAGACTTGCGAAACGCGCAGTTGGCCTGAACGGCGACGATCCCTTGGTGTTGGCAGTTCTGGGAGCCGCTCATTCCTTTGCACGCGACTTCGAAATCGCCGAGGCTCATTTGGAACGCGCAAGGACGCTTGACCCCAACTCCGCCTGGGCCTGGATGCGCAGCGGATGGCTGAATGTGTATCGTGAACAGACCGAGACAGCGTTTCAGCAATTTGCACGGTTCTCCCGACTTAGCCCGATTGACCCCATGAACTACATTTGTCACATCGGGATAGGTGCCGCACATTTTGTGAATGGCGATTATCGCCAAGCTATTGAATCGACACGTAAAGGTCTCAGCCAGCACCCTGATGCGCATTGGGTACTGCGGCAGTTGGTGAGCGCTTTGGCGCTAGAGGGAAGGATAGAGGAGGCTCGGAACGAATGCAAAAATCTCATCGCCGCATATCCGGGCCTTACAATTGTCAAAGTTGCCGAAACCCTGCCGTTCAGCGAGAATACACTGGCGAGAATTGTGGATGGGCTCAGGGCTGGCGGTGTTCCAGAATTCTAACCTAGCAGGCTGTTGAAAAAGCCGCTCGCCTCCGGTGCATTGTCGTGATTCACTGCTCTGTGGGATTCGGAGATCATGGATGCGCGGCGGCGATGTGAGGACGGGTGAACTCTTCAGCTATGTCGATCTTGAGGATCGGGTCCGCCGCGATCATCCACTTCGGGCGATCCGGCTGATCGTGAACGAAGCGCTTGCTGCGCTGGAAGGGGAGTTTGCGGCGCTCTACTCGCCGATCGGGCGGCCGTCGATTGCGCCAGAGAAGCTTCTGCGGGCCATGTTGTTGCAAGCCTTCTATTCGATCCGATCCGAACGGCTCCTGATGGAGCGGCTGGAATACGACCTCCTATTCCGGTGGTTCGTTGGCATCGGTATTGACGATGCGGCCTGGGACCATTCGGTCTTCTCGAAGAACCGGGACCGCCTGTTCGAAGGCGACATCGCCGCGAAGTTCCTGGGTGCGATCCTGATCCAGCCCAAGGTCAAGCGGCTGTTGTCCACCAACCATTTCTCTGTCGACGGCACACTGATCGAGGCCTGGGCGTCGATGAAGAGCGTCAAGCCGAAGGAAGGGTCGAAGGACGGTTCCGGTGCCCCGCCGACCGGTGGCGGCGGTCGGAATGCGGAAGCGGATTTCCATGGCGAGAAGCGCTCCAACCAGACGCATGCCTCGACGACCGACCCGGACGCCAAGCTTTACAGGAAGGGCAAGGGTAAGGAGACGAAGCTGTGCTTCATGGGCCACGGACTGATGGAGAACCGCCATGGCCTGCTGGTCGATGCCTGCCTGACCGAGGCAGGTGGGCATGCCGAGCGGGTGGCTGCACTGCACATGATCGAGCCTCGCGCCGATAGGCCACGTGCGATCACACTTGGAGCCGACAAGGCCTATGATGCGCGGGACTTCGTCAACGAACTGCGCTCGATGCGGGTGACGCCGCATGTGGCGCAGAACACGAGTGGCCGCAGTTCGGCGATCGATGGACGCACGACGCGCCATCCCGGCTATGGGGTCAGCCTGCGTATCCGCAAGCGGATCGAGGAAGCGTTCGGCTGGATCAAGACCGTGGCGGGGCAGGACAAGACGAAGTTCCGTGGTTGCGACCGTGTGGGATGGGCCTTCACTTTCGCAGCCGCCGCTTATGACCTGGTGCGGTTGCCGAAACTGATGGCGGAGACCAGTTGATGGCCAGGGTTGCAGCCTTCGCCAAAGTCTTCGCCGGCCGCTGGCGCATCGTCGAGATGGACAATTGGGACAGTGACTTCCTCGATCTCGTCGAGCAGGCGCATCTCACCTTCAACGGCGCGGCGGACGGTGAAATCGCATTCGGCGCACTCAAGGGCTTCCTTGACGTCCGCTATGGAGCTCGCGACGAATCGGCCTGCGCCGAATTCTCGTGGGAAGGACAAGACGAAAACGACCCAGCCTGCGGTCGCGGATGGGCAGCGATAGGCACCGCCGGCCGCCTCGTCGGGCATTTCTACATCCATAACGGTGACGATTCAGGCTTCGTTTGCGAGCGCGACTGACTTCTTCAACAGCCTGCTAGTGCAAATCCCTGCCAAGCGTGCGCGACAGAGACGCCTGATGCGGGGAAGGCGTTTGATGACGACGGTCTCGGCTAGATCGTATACCGCCACTGGCCATCACCCTGGCCTTGATAGAATCCCGGTCGGACGGAATTTCCCATAAGCGCGACACGCCTGAGCGTGGTCTTTAATCGCAAATGCCCTGAAATTCCACGTACTTTCACCCCATCTTCAGAACCGCTCTCTCAATTCTCAGCAAAATTTCATTGGAGTTTCATTACGGGTCCGGCGTGGTGGCATAAAACCACTGACAACTGTTCCCGACGTAAAACGCGCACTGACAAGTACAAAGCGACAGGTTCTGTCTGCTCGTGCCGTGGAACCTCATGCTGTCGTAGTAGGAACGCAAACGACCGGACATTTCTCTCCCGAGGAGCAATTCCACTTAGCCGGACGTTTGCGACGAGCCCGTTAATTACACAACATTCGAGCAACCCATCCGGTGGTGCACTTCGGTCGCCTCGACAGCAGCAGGAGGAATTCATGGCCACACAACCCCCGATTACCACAACTATTGATTATCTGGATGTGACCGACGATTCAAGCCTCGTGGTCGTAACGAACACAGGCTCGGTTCTGAGTGCGATCGCGTTGAACTCCAGCAGCAACGTCCTCACGATCAACGGCTATGTCGGCACCGTCAACGGCCCAGTCTTTGATTCGTCGGTGGATAATATAATCCTAATAGGAGGCAGCGGCCTCCTTAACTCCATCAATATGTATGGCGGCGGTAACAAGATAAACAATTCAGGCACCATAAGTGCCGTTGACCATGGAAATCTTCAATTCGGATACAGCGCCATCTACTTCGGTTATGGTTTTGGAACAGACACTCCTGTCGACAATACAAATCACATCACGAACAGCGGAACCATTTTGACATCCAACAGGGATTACTATGTTCCGCAGGAATATCCGCAGGAAGGTTTCTGGGTGAGAAGTTACGGGGTAGTTGTTGAAAATGGCCTTGATAYGATTCTCAACAACAGCGGCACGATCTCTGCAACCTATGGTCATGGAATAAAACTCGAAGGCGGATCGGATACATTTAACAATACCGGGACGGTGTTCGGTGATGTGGAGCTGGGTGACGGTACAAATACCACCAAAAACAGTGGAGCGATTACCGGCGATCTCATTTCGTACAGCGGAGATGATGTCACGCACAACAGCGGCACGATAGATGGCAATGTCGCGCTCGGCGACGGAAGCAATGTCACTTACAACAGCGGCACGATAGATGGCGATGTCGTGCTCGGCGACGGAAACAATGTCGCTCGCAACACCGGCACGATAGATGGCAATGTCGTGCTCGGCAACGGAAGCAATGTTTTCCGCAGCCGGACCGGAGAAGTACTCGGCACAATCACGGGTGGCGACGGCCACAACCTCATTTTCGGTCCCTCCAACGGCTGCACGATTTCAACCGGCAGCGCCACCGATACCATTCACGGCGGCGATGGGGACGATTACATCGGTGGCGGGGGTGGCGCGGACATCCTCATTGGCGGCGGCGGCGACGATACTTACTCGCTCAAGGACGATACGACGGACACGATCAGGGATTCCGACGGCAACGATACCATCTCCTCATTGATCGGTCGCGACCTTGCCGACTACAAGGGCATCGAAAACATCACCATCACATCGTTTGGCAAGGGCAATGCCACGGGCGACGCCGGCGACAACAAACTACTTGGAAGCTATTCAGCCAACATTCTGGATGGCGGCGCCGGCGACGATATCCTGGCCGGCGACAAGGGCAAGGACACTCTTCTGGGTGGCAGCGGCAAGGATGTGCTCACGGGCGGTATGGATGCCGACATCCTGACCGGCGGTGCGGGCAGCGACACCTTCGTTTATCTTTTTACGGACAGCAGCACGCTGACAACGAGCAAGGCAGACACAATCAGCGACTGGTCCGTCGACGACAAGATCGACACGAAGATTGCCGGCACCGCAAACAATTTTTACGCTGCAGCCGTATCCGGCGACGTCGACACGATCGAGGAGGCCGCGGCGATCGCCAAGTCAACGGCGCCCAGCACCGACATAGCCTATGCCTACCTCTACAACAGCGACAAACATATCGGCTTCCTGATCATGGATATCGACAACAACGACGTGTTCGAGACGGGCATTGTGCTCGCCAAGACCGGCGCGGCAGGCGATTTCAGCTATGCAGACTTGATTTAGGACGTGTCGCATCTAAAGCCTTCCGTCTAACAATGAAAGGCCCTAGGTCAGCTCCACATGCGGCACGCCGTTAGAGGTCTTGTCGACCGTGCGGCCGTCCTCGAGATACGTATCCGATGGCTGCTGCCATCACCAGGATGACGGCAAGAACGATCCTGTTAATTGACCCGCCTCCTGTTCGGCAACCTCCAGGCTTACAGCACGAAATAATCTGCCTTGAGCGCCATCGCGTTGTCGAGATGCACGGTGAAGTCGATCTTCCTGTCGCCATCGGTGTCGCCATAGATCCAGGTGTCGCTACCGGCCTTCTCGTAGCGCAACTCGCCTCCATGGCCGGAAAACTTGTCGGTGCCGATGAAGGCGAATATCTGGTTGCCGCCCTTGCCTTCGTTGGCGTCGATCAGATGCAGGTCGATGCGGTCGCCGCTGGAGGCCTGCATGTCGAGGATCGGCATCGTCATGTCTGGATGGCGCCCGCTTGGCAAGGTGATTTAGGTGATATTTGAGCTTGGCGGGTCGGGTGCAGTCATGTCTCCGGCCTATAAGCGCGGTTTGATGCGACCGCTGGCCCTGATGTTTTGCGCTCAAACCGATCCCTATCAACTTACCGCGCTTTGAGGCGCTAAACGATGCCACGGGTTCTTCGGTTCGTGCGGCCCATTCCGCTTTCGCTGTCACATCATGCCATTGTCACTCCGCCAACTGTGATGCCCTTCAAGGCCATTATCGCTATCAAGCCGAGGCTCGGCCTTCAGTGGTGGGGCCTTGCTGGAAGTCCGTGTTCCGCGCCATGATCGCCCAAGCAATGCGGGCGATCTTGTTGGCGAGAGCAACCGCGACAAGCTTGAAAGGCTTCTTCGACAGCAAGTCTCGCGCCCAGTTCGCCAAGGGCGTGTCACTGCTCTCCTTTCTCATCCGGTAAAGCGCGGCGTGCGCCCCGACCACAAGAAGCTTGCGCAGGTGCCTGTTGCCCATTTTGGAAATAGTGCCCAACCTTGGTTTACCACCGGTCGAGTGCTGTCTGGGGACAAGGCCCAGCCAGGCCGCGAACTCACGGCCACCCCCAAAACAGCTTGGCATGCTCCTCCCGAAAGGGGTCAAAGTTCCTCGCATAATCACACTCGATTTGCTGCAGGCGAGATTGATCGGCGCGATCTAGCATTCCGCTTCGGCAAATATGCGTCAGAGCCAAAGTTCCGTGCTTAGTCACAAATGACGGAGCTGTTTATTTTTGGTAAGCTTCTGGAGGCTTTTGAGGTCCAGCGCGGGAGGGTGCGACGACCGCATACACACAGGTCCAGYCCGGTGATTTCACCGACCCTGCAACCTGGCACTATTCCGATGACCCGGATCAAAGCATTCCTGGCGCCGGCGACAGTGTCACTCTTATTTCAAACCTCAACGCCAACGGACAATCCGTTGCAAGCATCAATGGCATCGGTGTTGTCGTCGGCGGCATATCGGCCGGCACAATCTCGGAGGTAAGTCTCGGCGCAGGCCAGGTCAATGTCGGCACGCTCATCGGCGCCACTATCAGCGGCGCGCAGGTTGCCGCAACCCACATTGACGGCCGTATCAGCGCGACCAGCGGCAGTCTGGATGTCTCCGCAGTCGATCTGCAAAGCGGTGACAATTTGTATAACTACGGCGCCACCGTGACGACAAAGACGCTCACGATTGCCGCTGGCCCTCTTGGTGTTTACGCTGGCTCCGTGACAGTCTCCGGCGCGACCTCGTTCACAGGTCGCGCGGGCATAGTGCAGGTCGGCTGGAACGACCCCTCGGTCTATACCGGTGGCACGTTGAACCTTAAAGGCGGGCTTCAGCTTACCGCGCTGAACAAGGGTGGCGACAATCTCCAACAATCGAGCGGCGTACTCGACACAACGACAGGCGGGACGACGACAATCGACGGAGCCGTGCTGATCGACGCGATCAATGGCCTTGGCCCCTTCATGGGCTTGCATGTCGGCACTGGCGGCACATTGAAGCTTACCGGCACCGCGGTGATCGGCAAGACAGCTCAGGGCATCATCAATGTCGTCGGTGGCAAGGCGACTGTCAACAAGGTCGAGGCTGGCGTGCAGGCCGGCTCCGAGGGTGACATCGATGTCGGCGGGCAACTGACCGCCAATGGCGCGGTTACCCTCGGCGTCAAGGGCAAGGGCGATCTGTCGGTCAGCGGCACCGAAACGTTCAAGACGCTGGTCCTCGGCAAGCAGCAGTCCGGCGAAGGCTCGATCTTCATGACGGGGGGACAATTGACTGCGGGCGCGGTGGAGGTCGGCGTCAAGGGTGAGGGCTCCATCGACGTTGGTGACGGCAAGTTCAAAGCCAAGAGCCTGGTTCTGGGTGGCTCCGATCCCGACCCGGCTCATGCCGACGAGCAACTCTGCGGCGAATGGGACTATAAAGGCGGCCACGGCTCGATGGTTGTCCAATCCCTCTTCGGCAGCGCTACCGTCGCCACCGTCGCGACCAGCGTCACGCTGAAGGGCGACGGCATAGACAGTGCTGTCCTGGCCGTCGGCGGCAACAGTGGCGGCGGAATGGTGATCGGCGGAGACGGCGCCGGCACGGCCAACCGGATCGAGATCAAGGCAAAGGGCGAACTGACCGGCCACGGCCTGGTTACAGTGGGCACGACAACCGCGGATGGTTATTCGGGTACGATCGTCAACGACGGCACGATCGTCGCCAAGGACGGTGTGCTCAAGCTCGACGCCTCGGTGTCGGGAACGGGTGAAGCGCATATCGATGATCTGGCGACACTCGAAGTCACCGGCAGCTTCAGCGGCAATGTGGTCTTCGACGGCGAGACCCGCGC
This sequence comes from Rhizobium sp. P2_G2, assembly GCF_056403555.1. Lineage (NCBI taxonomy): Bacteria > Pseudomonadati > Pseudomonadota > Alphaproteobacteria > Hyphomicrobiales > Rhizobiaceae > Rhizobium > Rhizobium sp. P2_G2. Next base: position 6,317 of record NZ_JBFUFF010000120.1, on the reverse strand, counting down.
GGTGCTCAAGCTCGATAAGCCGAACCCTGATGATTTCAAGGGCGTGATCGGCAGCCTGGAAGCGGGCGATACGATTCATCTCGATTTTGCCGACCTTCCAGACGGCCTCGCCCACACGGAGATACGCGGCTCAAACCTGATCCTTACCTTCTCCAATGGGACAACGTGGAACTACAAGCTTGACCACGCCTATCGGAACGGCACCTTTACCATCAAGTCGACCGACAGCGGCGCAGACGGCCTCCCGACCGGTGTCGAACTCACCTTTCAGGATGCCAGCTCGCAAGTGCGCACAGGGCTGAGCGGAAAGCCGACCGGCAATGAGTTTCTCGATTCCCTCATCTGGGGCTGGGGCGCTTGGGCCAAGGGCAGGACAATCACCTATAGCTTCGGTTCGCAAGCGCAGGTGAAGGACGCCGTGCATTCTCACGGCGAAACTTACCTGCTCGACTGCGACCGCAAGGTCGGCACGTGGAGCGCAGACGAGGAGAATGCCTTCAAGGCTGCGCTGGACCTCTATTCTGAAGTCACCGGATTGCACTTTCGCGAGGTGAGTTCAGCAACCAAGGCCAATCTGACCTTCTGGGCGTCACACGATCTCCCGACCTTTGGGGGAAAGCCTGTGGCGGGTGCTTCCGAGGTGCCAGCCGAAGTATCGGACGGCCATTTGTGGCAGTTTTTCAACATTGATGTCCCCGGTTGGAAGTTCCTCAAGCCGGGCGGGGCGGGGTTTCAAACCATCGTCCACGAACTGGGGCATAGCCTTGGCCTTGCTCATTCGCATGACGGAGGCAGCGAGCCTGRCCGTACCATATTCCCTACCAACAGGGATCTGGATTACCTCACTGTCATGTCGTACAACCGTGGTGTTCGGCCAGGCGATCCGGCACCGAGCGACCACTTTGGCGGCCCCGCTGGGCTCGGCGCTTTCGATATCGCCGCGCTGCAGGCGCTCTACGGCAAGAATACGGACACAGGCCACGGCGACACAACCTACTTGCTGCCCCAGGCAAACAGCCAAGGGACGGGCTGGTCCTCTATCTGGGATGTTGACGGTAAAGACACGATCAGCGCGGAAGGGGCCTCGACCAACAGCAATATCGACCTCCGCCCAGCGAATCTTACCGGGCCGTCTGCTGGTGGCTTCGCATCACATCTCATCGGTATCGTCGGCGGCTTCACAATCGCCGCGGGCGTGGACATAGAGAATGCCATTGGCGGAAACGGCGATGACCATCTGGTCGGCAACGACCTGGACAACAGGCTGCAAGGCGGGCTGGGCGACGACGCGTTCTTGGGAGGCCTCGGCAAGGATACTCTGATCGGGGGCGGCGGCGGCGATCGTTTCGTGTTCCAACATGTGAACGATTCCAGCGCGGCGGATGGCGAAGACACGATCCGCGATTTCTCCCGCGCGTCGAAAGACACAATCGACCTAAGTGCACTCGCCGGCGTAGGCCATCTTGACTTCATCGGCGAGGAAAAGTTCGACGGCAAGGGTGGCGAGGTGCGCTACATCCATGATGGCGGCGACACCATCGTCGAGGTCGACACGGACAGCGACAAGGCCGCCGACATGGAGATCGTGCTGTACGGCAATCGTCTGGATTTGGTAAAGGGGGATTTCATCCTCTGACGGCAGGCGCACGAAAGCAAATTCCGAAGTTCTCGTCGTATCGATACTTAAGGGATGGAATGCTCGTCGATCAATCAATGCCTGTGCCACGCTTGCGGACAATAGTCGTGCGCGGCTTGAAAAAAGCTCGAGCGAAATGCGTGTGCCTTCCGAACCCCAGACAGGCCTTGATGAGGTGGACGGCCTCCTACCGCGGCACGTGAGGTGCCATAATGCGGTTGTTAGGAGCCGCAAATCGGAGGACCGTCCATGAAGGAAGTTGTCACAGTCAGCATTGATATAGCCAAGAACGTTTTTCAGGTTCACGGAGTTGATGCACAAGGTGTTGTGGTGGTGCGCYGGAAGCTTCGCCGCAGCGAGGTTTCAGGATTCTTCGAAAGTCTGCCGCCTTGTCTGATTGGTATCGAAGCTTGTGCGACCGCGCATCATTGGGCGCGTCATCTGATGGCTCTTGGGCATGAGGTCAAGCTGATGCCAGCCGCTTATGTGAAGCCCTATGTCAAGCGGCAGAAGAACGATGCCGCAGACGCGGAAGCGATCTGTGAAGCGGTTCAACGTCCAACGATGCGGTTTGTGCCGGTTAAGAGCGAGGAACAGCAGGGGGTGCTGATGCTGCACCGTGCCCGAGAGCTGCTTGTTCGCCAAAGAACGATGCTGATCAATGCGTTGCGCGCTCACCTGGCGGAACTTGGCATTGCGGCCCGGCTTGGGCCGATGGGCGTAAAGGATGCGGTGGCACTGATCGAAGACACCGATCAGCACTTGATCCCGGAGATTGTCCGACGGGCTTTGTCTCCCCTGTGCGATCAACTGCGCCATGTTCACACGAACATCGTAGAGATGGACGGGCAGATACTCGAATGGCACCGTGCGAATGCCTTAAGCCAGCGCCTGGCGACAATTCCGGGTATCGGGCCGGTTACGGCCAGTGCGATTGCAGCGACGATTACGGATGTCTCAAGTTTTCATTCAGGCCGCCAACTTGCGGCGTGGATCGGTCTCGTTCCCCGGCAGAGTTCTTCGGGCGGCAAGGAGCGTCTTGGCAGGATCACGAGGCAGGGCGATCCCTACATCCGCCGCTTGCTGGTGATTGGGGCAACTGCAGTGTTGCGCTTCAGTCGCAAGTCGAAAGCTGCCTCGACACTATGGGCGACGGAATTGCTGGAGCGAAAACCGGGTAAAGTGGCKGCTGTCGCACTGGCCAACAAGATGGCGCGGATCGTCTGGGCCTTGATGACGAAAGAGACCAGCTTCAGGACCGCGATGAACTGACAAAACGCATCGCGGGCTCTTGAGGCCAAACGAATTGGTGAGGTGCTGATGGTGTGATGACAAGGGTCGAAACCCGGATCGGGATAATCCGCTTTGCGACGAGCGCGAAAAGCGCGGGGGCTTGTATGGAACCTGATCTGCGGACTTCATCATGGCCAGCGGCAGTCTTTGAAAGGCCGCAATCAAAGGCCGGACACATGCCTGCAACCGACCAACCTGTCAAAACGCCAAAATAATCCTTGCCAAACGGAGGCCGTCCACACATGTCGCAAAGTTTGCTGTTAACTCGGTTTTGAAATTTGGCTGATGAAACGGCGCTCCTATTTTGGAGCTCCGTGTCATGATTCTGAATGCCATTGTCGAAAAGCTGAAGCGCCAGTCGAGGGACGATTTCAAAGGTCGACAGTTCGAGGCATGGCTGATCATGCAGGCAGTGGCCTGGTACCTGCGATATCCGCTCAGCTATCGAGATCTGGAAGAGATGTTTCGCGAACGAGGCTTCGAGGTCGATCATAGCACGATCAACCGTTGGGTCTTGGCTTATGCGCCGATGATCGAGAAGCGGTTGCGCCAATTCCGGAAACCGCATTGTGGTTCGATCCGCGTTGACGAGACCTACGTGAAAATTCGGGGTCAATGGCGGTATCTATACCGGGCCATCGACAAGCACGGCAAGCCGGTGGATTTCTTGCTGACTGCAAAGCGTGACCTTGACGCTGCCAAGCGCTTTTTCCGGAAAATGCTGAAAGAAGAACCTTTGTTATCGCCGCGGAAGATCGGCACGGATGGCGCCAACACCTTTCCGTCGACGATCAAAACTTTAGTTGATGATGGGCTGCTGCGCCCGGACCCCGTCCACTATGTCACCAAGCATCTTCAGCAAGGCATCGAGAGTGACCATTTCCGGGTGAAGAAGAACATCCCGAAAATCGGTGGTTTCCAGTCCTTCCATACGGCGCGGCGAACGATCGCTGGTTTCGAGGCGATGCTTTGGCTGAGGAAAGGCTTCGGCTTTTCCGGCGGCTGGACTGTCCACGATCAGAACGATCTGCTTGCGCGCCTCTTCGGACTTCAACAGGTTAACAAAGCATGAAAATGAAGGTTTACTCCGAAGAATTGTGACCTACACAAATCTTTGCAACAGGCCCTCTATCCGCACTCGCGGATCGTGACGGGGAGTTCAAGCTGCCGACGGGCCGCGGCGACGAGTTCGCCCATGGGTCACCGGGCAGCCCGGATTCGCGAGATCGGGTGTCGGCGGTCAAGCCGAGGGATATTTTCGTTCCGGACCTGCATATCGATACGTTGAAAATCAAAAGCCGGAATTTTCACTAGGGAATCCAGCATTATAGCTTGCTGCAATGGGGGATTCGGCGGTTCGATCCCGTTCAACTCCAACACTTCCCAAATTCTATGGTTCCAGAGTTCGACCGGTGTCGGTCCGATAGTCCGTAGCGTTAATTCTAAGTAGTTGGATCGCGCGGTGTCTGCTTGCCACGGTACCTCGAGAAGTTGCCGAGCATGTCGAACGATTGGTTGATTGGATCAAAGTCAATGTTGGGCGCATCCTAAGTCAGCGGTCGTAAGATTCCGCAGATTTCCAAGCAACAGTTTTCGCAAGTCGGCAAACCCGGATCGGGCGCCTGTGAGAAATTGGCATTCCCAATTGCAARGTGCCGGTCGTGTCGTGACTGCACGCGCGTAGCGCATTCAATATTCAGCTTTTAATAGCGGTCCCTCTGGATTGACTTATGGTGACCTCAAGTGGCAATTTGAGTTCTCTGACCTGTCGTGAATTCAGTGATTTTGAGGAATGTGATGGCTGGGCTTGATCGGTTTATCGAAATTTTGAGACTGTTCAACGAAGGCAAGCCGGATTGGACTATTCAGGAAATGGCGGATGCCGCGCAGGTACCGGCTAGCACCGTCTACCGCACGGTTCGCGAATTGGTGGGGCAGGGTTTTCTCGATCCCTCGATCGAGGCACATTATAGGCTGGGCGCCGCCTTCATCGAGTTCGATCGACGCCTGCGTCTTTGTGATCCGTTGATCCGCGAAGGTGAACCAGTTCTGCAGGATGTCCTTGACGCGGCTCCCATCCCCCATGTCGTCGTGTTGGCACGGCTTTACCGTGACCAAGTGATCTGCGTCGCCGACGGCCGCACGCCGGGCGTGGATATTGCGACTAGCTATGAGCGCGGCCGGCCGATGCCCCTGTTGCGCGGTGCGACGTCCAAGGTGATCCTGGCGCAATTGCCGCGCGCCAGGCTCGGCAGGATCCTCAAAAACGAGGACGGTATCGGTGCAGCGTTGGACGACATCGCGACCGAACTCGTCGGCATTCGAAGACAGGGTTATGCAATTACGCGCGGTGAGGTCGATCACGGGCTCGTCGGCATCTCCGTGCCGCTATCCTGCCCTGAAGCGGCGATCAATGCGAGCATGAGTGTGATTGTCCGGGGCGCTGACAGCAGCGAAGCCATCGAGCGCCGGCTGATTATGACACTTACGCCCGCCGCTGGCATGCTCGTCGGAAAGCTGCTGCCAAGACGAGGTTCTTGATCTTCGTTTGACGAAAAAATGACAATATGTCGTGTTTTAATGTTTGAGTTTGCCGAAATATAATAATTTTGTTGACATTGATCGCCAATCCCAACATTGTCCTTGCAGGAGATGCGGCGCTCGGGCGCGACGTGCAGGGAGGAGAGCAATGTCCAAGACATGTGAAGCCGGCAGCCGTCATTGGCGGCATCGGCACTGTCGAAGGGCCGATCCTCAGTGCAATCCTGATTTTCGTCCAGCGCGAGAGGCTGGCTGATTACGGGCCAATTTACCTCACGCTACTTGGCATCGTTGCCGTCGCCGTCATGTTGAAGGCGCCCCAGGGCATCTGGGGCTGATCGCGGCGCATACAGGCTGGCAGTTCATCGCGGTTCGCCGGAGGTTCATCGTCGGGCGAAGCAGGTCATGAGGGATGAAAGATGGGCGGCCGTGACCGCAACGGTCGCCGACCTGATGTGAAAACGGACCTGACCACGAACCCACCTGGAGCCTCCCATGACCGATATCCAATCCATTCCCCTCACCCGCATCGACGGCGCGCCTACCCAGCTCGCCGACTACGACGGCAAGGTGCTGCTGATCGTCAATGTCGCCTCGAAATGCGGGCTGACGCCACAATATGAGGGGCTGGAGGCGCTCTATCGCGCCAAGAATAGTGATGGCCTGGAAATCCTCGGCTTCCCCGCCAACAATTTCAAAGGCCAGGAGCCTGGCACCGAGGAAGAGATTGCCGCCTTCTGCTCGCTCACCTATGACGTCACCTTCCCGATGTTCTCGAAAGTGTCCGTCAAGGGCGATGATCAGCACCCGCTCTACAAGGCACTGACCGAAGCGCGGCCGGACGCGA